>JACXTP010000037.1 GCA_016919625.1 Methanomassiliicoccaceae archaeon | reverse complement strand
GCCGAGCTGGTCAAGGACAAGCGCATCGAAGGCATCACCGACCTGCGCGACGAATCGGACCGCGATGGCATGCGCATCGTCATCGAACTTCGTCGCGACGTCTCTCCAGAGATCGTGCTCAACCACTTGTTCAAGCAGACCCAGATGGAGGTGACCTTCGGTGTGATAAACATCGCCCTGGTCAACAACGAGCCCAAGGTGCTCACGCTGAAGGAGCTGCTCTGGCACTATCTCACCTATCGCAAGGAGGTCGTGACCCGCCGCACCAAGTACGACCTGGCCGAGGCCAGGAAGCGGGAGCACATCCTCATCGGCCTGATCAAGGCGTTGGATGCCTTGGACGACACCATACGCATCATACGCCAGTCCCAGAGCCCGGAGGAGGCGCGCCAGGGCCTGATGGTGCGACTGGAGATAGACGAAGAGCAAGCAAGGGCCATCTTGGACATGAGGCTGCAGAAACTTACCGGGCTGGAGATCGAGTCCCTGCGCGCCGAGTTCGCCGAGCTCGAGATCAAGATCATGGACCTCGAGGACATCCTGGCCAACGAATGGCGCGTCATGGCCATCATCAAGGCCGAGGTCCTCGAGCTGAAGGAGAAGTATGGCGACGAGCGCCACACCGACATCGTCATGGACGCCCGGGACATGGAGGACGAGGACCTCATCCCCAACGAGGACATGGTGGTCACCATCACCCAGGACGGTTACATCAAACGCGTCCCTCTGGACACGTACAAACAGCAGCGCCGAGGCGGAGTCGGCCTGATGGGCATGGAGACCAAGGAGGAGGACTTCGTCATCGATATGTTCGTCACCCTGACGCACAACTATCTCATGTTCTTCACCAACCTTGGGCGCGTCTACGTACTGAAGGCTTACAAGCTCCCAGTGGGCAGCCGTCAGTTCAAGGGCAAGGCCATCGTTAATCTCCTGCCCCGTCTGGAAGAGGGGGAGAAGATCATGAAGACCATCCCGGTGGAGAACATGGCCGAGGACCGGTTCCTGGCCTTTGCCACCGAAAAAGGAATAATCAAGAAGACGGCCCTCAAGGCCTATGCCAACATCCGTTCGTCTGGCATCATCGCCGTAGGCCTGGAGGAGGGCGACGAGCTGGTCGATGTCAAGGTCACCGACGGCAAGAGGGAGATAATCCTCGCCACGAAGGACGGCCAGGCCGTTCGCTTCAACGAGGACCAGGTCAGACCCATGGGCCGCCCTGCCCACGGCGTCATCGGCGTGCGTCTGGACGAAGGGGACAAGGTGGTCTCCATGGCGGTGGTCACGGACCAGTCCAAGTTGCTCACCGTCACCGAGAACGGCTATGGCAAGGTAACCCCAGTGGGAAAATGGGACCCCTCAGATGAGCACGAGGTCTACCGCAAGACCCACCGCGGCGGCAAGGGGGTCATCACCATCCGCACCGACGAGAGGAACGGCAAGGTCGTCTATGTCCAGGAAGTGGAAGAGGAGGACGAGCTGGTGGTGGCCTCGAAGAACAGCAACGTGCAGCGCATCAAGGTGGCGGAGATCCGCGTGGTGGGAAGGGCCACCATGGGGGTCCGCATAATGCGTCTGGCCGAGGACGACAAGGTCATCGCCTTGGCGCGGCTGGTGAGCAAAGCGGACGAGAAGACCGTCGTGGAGACGGAATCCAAGGGCGACGCATTGATGCCCGAAAGTGCAGATCTAATTGTCAACAATGAAGAAATGCCCCCTCCTGGAGAGGATGAACAAAACTGATAATGCTGATTCTCTTAAGGACTCAAGCTCAGTGTTGAAATATGATATCTAGTGCGAAAACTATTATAACGGACGCGACGATAGAACGATAAAATGGCGGTGTTCTTGAGTGTTTAGGAACTCCATACAAGGATTGGAGAAGGTATTCCGAACGGACATAGAGGCACCGAAGGTGGTGTTGATCACCGGGCCTCCTGGCTCGATGAAGACCAGCTTCTGCTACACGATGATGAACTCGTACTTGGGCAAGATGGACGAGTTCGGCCTCTACGTCACCTTGGAGGAGACGGCGGAAAGCCATATGCGCAACATGCGCAGCCTTAATATGAACCTGAATGACAAGATGGAGATATCGGACATCACCGACATGAGGGAGCTGGACGAGATCGTCGACATCGAGGACCCCACTGATTATGTCCAGTTCCTCACCCAGATGATCCAGTACTACAAGAAGAAGCACGGGGACAAGTTCACCGTGTTCACCCTGGACTCGCTGGGGGCCCTGTACTCCCTGATGGAGGACTCCAAGGGCATGCGCAAGAAGATGTTCTACTTCTTCAAGACCTTGCGCGATTACAATCTCATGTCTTTCATAGTTATGGAAAGGAGCCAGGGCGGCCCGTCCGAGATCCTAGGCAACGAGGGTTTCCTGGTGGACGGCATCATCGAGCTGGGCCTGGACCGGACACGCGGCAAGCTGGTCCGTTATGTGCGGGTGGAGAAGATGCGCGCCTGCGAGCATAGCATGGAGCGCCACACGGTCGAGGTGGGGGACAAGGGGCTCATAGTCCTGGGCCCTACCTTGACCTGAGGTAAATGACATTGATGTGACAAGACGGGGTGATGGAAGTTGGCGAACGAGCAGGCACAGATTTGGGACGTCATCGAGGAGTTCAAAGACAAGATCAAGGTCCAGGAGGCGGACCTGAAGCGTCGACGTGACGAGCTGGAAACCTTGGACAAAAAGCTCCACGAGGAGGAATCGCAATTGCAGTCGGCGCGGTCCCACCTGGAGGCCAAGGAGGGTGAACTCAACGGCCGAGAGACGGACGTTTCGAGGCGGGAGAACGATGTGGTGTCCAAGGAGACCACGCTCAATGCCCTGGAGGCGGAGATGAAGGCCTTGGAGACCAAGCTGCAATCGGAGCGCCTCTTCATGGAGAAGCGCCAGGGCGACATTGCCGCCCAGGAATCCGAACTGTTGCGCCTGACCGAGGCCACCGCCGAGTACGAGGTCGCCGCCAAGGTCACCATGACCCACCTCAACGAGTACGAGGAGAAACTATTGTTGGAGGAGCAGGAGATGCGGAGGACGCTGGAGGAGACCAGCGCGAGACGCGAGGAGCTCTTGGCCAAGACCAAGGTGCTTAGCGAGCAGTCCGAGGCCGTCGCCGCCAACAAAGGCCTTATGATCGAGCAGCAGAGGCGCTTCGTGGAATGGGAGCGCTCCCTCAATGAGAGGGAGAAGGCGCTAAACGAGAGAGGCGGCGAAGCCATGCCCTATGAACCGGTCGCGCCCAGCCCCGGGTTGGTGCGCGAAGAGGTCAACGCCGCGGCACTGGAATCCGCGGTG
>JACXTP010000036.1 GCA_016919625.1 Methanomassiliicoccaceae archaeon | reverse complement strand
GTGGCCGAACCATCTACCCTCCAAGGTGGCTGCGATGGACCGCGGGTTCACCTCTCCCGGCAGGAACGATGACATGATCTGGGTCGGGGCCGGCTGCTGCAGCTCCGAACCCTTCAAAGCCAGCCAGCTTCCCTTGATGGTGATCTCGTAACCCTTCTCCGACCGGCGCACCAGCCCTTCCGACTCCAGGCGCTGCAGCGATCGGGACAACCTTTCCTGATGAACTTGCAATCTATGCCGCAAGCCTTGGAAGGCGACCGTGCCGGCCTCGGCGTACAGCTGACGGAGCACCTCCAGGTCGAGTTCCGGAAGCTCCTCTACGGTATCTTCCAGAACATCGTACTTGGCCATAGGCTCCTTGGTGAACTGCATGTCGTTCATCCCACTCAGTATGGAGGATTTAAAGCCTTCCCACGGTTCGAACGTGAAAAAGGCGGGAAAAGGTTTTCAACCGAACCCGGGGGGAGGTATCCCGAAGTCCGGTTGAATCGGTCCAGGCGCGGGAGCTGGCTTAGAAGGGCCGGGTCCCGAGGGTGACATAGACATCCATCTGCTTACCATAGCGTTCCACCTCCATTTTCATCTCGTTGCCGCAGTCCTTTCCGGACAGCGCCTCCTTTAGGTCCTGCATCTCCTGGACCGACCTACCGTCCATGGTCACGATGACGTCCCCAGGGCGCAGCCCGACCGCCGCCACGGGACCGCCTTCCACCACTTCGGTGATGAATATCCCGTCACGGCGGTGCAGGCCGAAGTGATAGGCGATGCGCCGGTCCAGCTCCATGCCCACTATGCCCAGCCAGGGCCTCTCCACCCTGCCGTCGGCTATGATCTGCCGGGCCACCTTCAGCGCCATATTGGCAGGTATGGCGAACCCGATGGCGGCGGCGAAGGGTATCAACGCGGTGGTGACGGCGACCACTCGGCCCCGTAGGTCGACGATCGGACCACCGATGCTTCCTGGGTTGATGGCCGCGTCGGTCTGTATCACCTCCAGTCCAGCGTTCGGCCCGAAGGGCAGACGGCGCTGCAGGGAGCTGACCACGCCGGACGTGACCATAGGCCCGCTGGGCGGACCGAGGGGATTGACGATGGCCAGGACCGGCTGTCCCAACCGCAGGGCGTCGGAGTCGGCGAACTGCAATGGTCTGATGTCTGCATCCACTTTGACCACTGCGATATCGGTCTCGTTATCCAGACCGATGACCTTGACGTCAACCGATCTTCCGTCGGGCAATGTCACCATCAGGTCCGATGCCTCCATCACCACATGGGCGTTCGTGAGGATGTGACCCTGATCATCCATTACGATGCCGGAACCCATCCCTCTCAAATTTGAACAACAATGATGATGGCTTGGTCCTGGGACATGGACGCGCACCGTCCCGGCCAGTGCCGTCTCCACCGCATTGATGTAGCTTTCTTCGAGCGATAACATATCCTACCTCGGAGCGGTCATCCCGCCGGAAGGATATGTTGACCAGGTGTCGGAGGACTTGGTCACATCTGTGCATCGATAGGTCCGGTCCTCCGAGGTTCCCTCAGATCACGAATGTTCCGGCTCGAAGAACAGCGATCTGGCAGTGAAAGGAAGGGTTGTGCGAGGGCTCACTCCATCTTGATCTCGATGGGCTTCTTAGGTGGGCATTCGTACGGGTCGCACTTCTCCTTCAACTTGGTCGGATAGAGCACATAACCGAACACCAGCGCCGCGGCCGCCGCCCCGATGAACTCCATGAGCATGAAAATCAATCCATCTGTGGGAGTGATGCCGCATATGGCGTAAGTGAACATGCGCGCGAACGTGACCATGGGATTGGCGAACATGGTGCTGGAGGTGGTGATGAGCAGGCCCCCCACCACGAAGGCCACGGCCAGTCCTGTCTGCTTTGAGCGGCCCCGGGTACAGCCGTAGATCACGGCCAGGAGGGCGAAGGTCCCGATGAACTCGGCGAAGTACAAAGGGGTCGTCTTGGTATTGTCGGAGATATAGATCAAGGTGGGGTTGACGTCCCAGAACATGAGATGGGTCACCAGCACGCCGACGAAACCACCGACGAATTGGACTGTGATATAGAGGACGGCCTTGCGAGACTCGATCTCCTTGGTTAACCATAATGCGAACGTAACGGCAGGGTTGAAATGAGCCCCCGATATCGGGGCGAAGGTCTCGATGAGCGCGAACAGGACGAACGCCACCGCCATGGCGTTCATGAACACCGCGATGCCGATGGGCAGGTCGAACACCTCGATCGGCAATATGGTGGAACCGATTGCCACCACTACTAAGAACATCGAGCCTAAGAACTCGGCTACCAGATTCTGCTTCAACGTCGGCATGGAATATCCCCCCTAGCGGCCCATTGAGGCCTTCGAGGGCGTTGATTTGAGTGGAACTATAAATATTCAATATTAAACTCAAATATTTGAGTCATGTAAGTCTACTCCGACCCCGAGGTCACTTGTGCATTTTATACTATAATATTTGACTTTAAAGTAAAGTATTTATCCGAACATCGGTCTCGATACAGCTACGTCAGGTACGAAGCACACCCGTTGGCTGCCAAGCTCCGGGATCGGACGTAAGAGAAGGTAGATCCATGTCCACACGCATCGCTATCATCGGGGGATTCCTGGGGGCGGGCAAGACCACACTCATCACCAAATTGGCCCAGCGGTTGACCGGGGAAGGGAAGAGGGTGGGGCTCATCATGAACGACCAGGGCGAGGTGCTGGTGGATACCAATTACGGCTACGGTTTGGGACTGGAGGTGGAGGAGGTCCTTCGCGGTTGCTTCTGCTGCCGTTTCCCCGATTTCATGGCCTCCGCCCGGACCTTGGTCGACCGGAAGGGACCTGATGTCATTTTGGCCGAACCGGTAGGTTCGTGCACGGACCTGCTCGCCACCATCATCGCACCCCTGAAGATCGTCTATCCCAACGAGTTCTCGGTGGCCCCATTGATCATTCTGGTCGACAGTGCCCGGGTGCTCAAAGATGGAATAGAGGCCCACAGCATCGGCGGGGTGCTGCGCACCCACCAGATCGAAGAGGCGGAGTACGTGGTGCTCTCCAAGGTGGACCTTGTCGGCACCAAAGATCTGGCGAGGTTGCGGAAGGCCATCAAGGCCGTCAATCCCGATTGCAAGATCATACCCTACAGCTCCGTCACCGACGATGGTCTGGACCGGGTCCTCAAGGTCATCGCCGCGAGGAAGTCCAGCGCCCGGGCGCCCAAGCCCATCGACTATGACACCTATGCCCGTGCCGAGGCGGAGCTGGGTTGGTACAATGGCAGGTATCTCTTCAGCGCCAAGGATCGGTACGACACGTACGAACTGGCGAACCAACTGCTGCGCCAGATCGCCACCCAGTTCGACCCGTCCGACATCGCCCATGCCAAGGTCATGATCAAGTCGGAGACGAACGCGGTGAAGATGAGCTTGGTGCTGGGCAACATCACGGTGGACGCGGTGGGTGGCTCTCGTTACGGGAACGGTTCCACAGAGCTCATCGTGAACGCCCGGATCATATCGACACCAGAGCGTCTCAGGGAGGCGGTCCGGGAGGCGGTGGAGCTCGCCATGGCCTCGGTGCACCTGAATTTGGAGAGGAGCGAGGACGATTGTTTCGCACCATCTCCGCCCCGTCCTCACTACCGCATGACCGGTAAGGACGAACCCTGAGCCTCGATGTGCCTCGAGCGAATTTTTTATAGCTTGAGAGCCTCGATTACAGAGGGAACATGAAACGGAGAACCATCATCTTCGTCCTGGTGATCATCCTCCTGGTCATCGTGGTCATACCGACCTTCAATTACTTCGTGCTCCAGAGACCGATAAAGGCCGACGCGGACGATGTGGTGTTGCAGCCTGAGCAGATGCCGACCAACTGGACCTTCAACTCCGAACGCTCCTATCTTTACTACGAAGGGCAGGAGGGGTGCGAGTTCCACGCCATATGGCAGGAGCAGAACTCCTACGAGGACCAGGCGTCGGAAGCGGGGGACGAGCTGCTGATGCG
>JACXTP010000035.1 GCA_016919625.1 Methanomassiliicoccaceae archaeon | reverse complement strand
GAATATGGATAACCTTAAAAATCGGTCGAATCATCGACCAGACATGAAGCGCGTGACCATGGGCCACGGTGCCGGCGGGGAGCTTATGCAGGAACTCATCGCCAAGCATATCGCCCCCCACCTTCCCAAATTCAAGACGGACGTGCCTCTCGACTCCTTCGACGATTCGGCGGTCGTCAATGGCATCGTGTTCACCACCGATGCCCACACCGTGAAACCTTTGTTCTTCCCTGGGGGGGACATCGGAGCCCTGTCGGTATGCGGGACGATCAACGACATATCCGTGATGGGCGGAGAGCCGCTCGCCCTGTCCTCAGCATTGGTCCTGGAGGAGGGTCTGGAACTGGAGGTTCTAGAGAAAGTGATGGCCAGCATGGGAAGGTACTCGGAAATGGCGGGGGTGCCCATCGTCACGGGAGACACCAAGGTCATGGAGGCGGGAGCCATCGATAAGATGGTGATCACCACTGCCGCCATCGGTAGGCGCAGTCCCTACATGGACCACAATCTCGAGGTGGCCTCAAGGAGCAGGAGGGTGGATTCGAAATGGCTCACCGATGACAACCTCAGGGACGGCGATGTGGTCATCGCCTCAGGCAACCTAGGGGACCATGGCATAGCCTTGCTGTCCTTCCGGGAGGGCTATGGGTTCGAGAGCAATATCCAGAGCGACGTGGCCCCGCTGAACCGTTTCATTGCCTCGATTCTCCAGGTGGGAGGGGTGGTCTGCATGAAGGACCCCACCCGAGGAGGCATGGCGAACGCCATCAACGAGTGGTCTTCTAAGTCCAAGGTGGGGATCGAGCTGGAAGAGACGGCCATACCTCTGTCCCCGGCGGTAAGGAACGCCAGCGAGATGCTGGGACTGGACCCGCTGACCATAGGCAACGAAGGCAAGGTCCTGGTCGGAGTGGTCCCGGAGATGGCCGATTTCGTGCTGGAAGCAATGCAGGCCTCGCCATTGGGCAAGGACGCTGCCATCATCGGCAAGGCCAACAAGGCCATCAAGCACGTCATCATGCGAACGGAGGTCGGAGGAAAGCGTATCCTCGAGCCCCCGGTCGGCGATCCTGTTCCGCGAATTTGTTGATCAGAGGGCGCCGCCTATCAGATAACAGACGATGAAAGCCCCCACGCCGATGATGGCCATACGGAACCCTCTCACCCAGGGGTTCCTGTTCCCGATCCGGCCCATGATGAACCCAGTGACGAACAACGTGGAGATGGCCAGCCCTATGGCCACCTCTGCCGCGGTCTGGACGCCATCCTCTCCCATCAACAGGAAAGGTATGATCATGAGGCCCCCGACCAGCAATGGCGCCATGGCGTTGACGAAGGCTATCAGTGCCGTCCCGGAACGGGAAAGGCGGCCGATGTCGGTCTCTTCCACGGAGGATAGCATGGCCCGCCCCAATTTGTCCATTCGCCTTCCCTGTTCCATGTTCTCCGCCTCGAACACACTGGAACCGGTCGAGATGGAAAGGGCAACAGCGCTTGTGAGTATGGTGGTGACGATGACGACCATCATCGATTGGTTGGTGAAGGCCGAGCCAATGACGATACCGAGCATTACGAACGTGGCATCGAAGACCGTGTTTACGAAATAACGCCGCAGCGACGGTAAAGTGTCTGGTGCGGAGAGAGCCTCTCGAAAGCCCTTCCTAAGACCTTTGAACAACGACCTGCACCCTCCTGCGACCCGAAAGGAAAGAGGATGCGGAGGTTTATGAGGGTTTCCCTGGGCAGGTTGTACTGCACACCTTGCTCACCAATTGATTTGATAGGTCTAGGTAATAATCCCATAAGTCTGAAATAGGGGCCATGGACTTTTGTACCCCATCAAGGGACTGGGCAAGGAAGACGCTGTGCCTATCCCTTTTGGAGGATTACGCTTGAAGAGAGATATTGTTAAGTTGATGTGCATGGCAACAGTCGCCATGATGGTTTTGGCCGGCCTGGTGATCGTTCTACCTCAGGGGTCGGAGGCGGCTAAGACGACCACGGTGATCAAAGATCCTGAACCGATGTTGTTCAGCCCGGACAAGTATGCCTGGTCCAAGACCTCGGCCTATTTCGACGCGATTCTGGACGGTTCCTCCCCTGGCGAGGCGGTCCTGGCCAAGGACCTTGGGGACGCTGACGGCACCGTTAAGAGCTACTACATCTCCAACGACTACACGGGCGACTATGAGCCCACCAACATGACGAAGCGTGGAGAGGGTTTGAACTGTGAGGTCTGGGTGCAGGAGAACTCCAGCTACCCGTGGGGCGACCCGAGGAACGCTTACACATCGCAGTACACCTTGACCGATGATCAGGTGGACTACATCATCGAGCAGTTCGACGAGGTGATCTATCCCACAGAGACGGCGTTCTTCTCCGAGGCCCCGGTCCTGAACGGATCGAACCAGCTTGTCACCGAATACTTCGGTGACACGGACACCTTCCCGACCGAGGACGGGCACAAGACCATGATCATGGTCTCCAACATCCGGGATGAGAACTTCTACGACCCTGGCTACGGCATATACATCGCAGGGTACTTCTCTCCCACCGTGAGCATGCTATACGACCGCAATATCATCAACATCGACGTCAGGGACTGGACCAACCGCACCGGGGAGTTCGCGGCCCGGCCGTTCCTCTATGAAGGCACGGTGGCCCATGAGTACCAGCACCTGTTGCACGACTTTGTCGATTCATCAGAGGAGACGTGGATCAACGAGGGTTGCGCCGACTACGCCGAGTTCCTGTGCGGATACGGCAAGTCCATGGCCGGCCACATCAGTGCTTTCCTGGTCGACCCGAGCAACTCCCTCACCCTGTGGGGCGACCAAGGCGACGACAATATCCTGGCCGATTATGGGGCGGCGGCCCTGTTCATGATGTACCTGAACGACCAGTTCGGTGGTTCGACGATCATCCAGGACCTGTTCAACAACAACCTGACCGGCGTGGAGAGCATAACGGACACCCTGAGTTCCAACGGTTATCCGTCCTGGAGCTTCGAGAAGGTGTTCAAGGCCTGGCGGTTGGCCAACCTCATACATGACCAACAGCCAGGCAATGGTCTGTACGATTACAGCTCGATCGACCTGGACGATTATGCCTCGTTGAACGTGCTTAATTACAACCAGGGGGCGGGCATGGTGCAGCGCTCTGACTACTTCGAGGGCGACACCGCCACCTCGACGGTGGGTGCGTACGGCACTGATTACATCTATGTTCCCCAGGACAAGATGAAGGTCAAGGAAAGGCTGAACTCCAAGCTCATGTTCAGCGGCGACGACAAGGACATGAGCAAGGGCTGGACCCGGGATGAAGGCTATTGGTGGTCTGGTGCGGACAATGAGGCGGACATGCAGTTGAGGGCCAAGCTGGACCTGACCCAGGGAGGACCGGACCATTCCTTGTCCATCTACACCTGGTTCAACATCGAGCAGGACTGGGACTATGGAATGGTGCAGGTCTCCACCGATGGCAAGACCTGGAACTCCATACCCGTCGAGGGCTTGACCGTGACCGGTGACGAGGCGATGGCAGCGAACCCGGACATATACCCAAGCATTCCGGAGCAGTTGCCTGGCTTCACCGGTTCCTCGGGCGGATGGATCTGGCTGACCTTCGACCTCTCTGAATACAACGGGAAGGATGTCTGGGTGCAGTTCCGTTACATGACCGACTGGGGATACACGGATGAGGGCTGGTTCATAAGCGACATCGTGGTGGATGGCAACCTGATAGATTACTATGAGTTCGAGCCGGTCTACCCCGAGGTCTCCTGGATCGTGACCTTGGTCATGTACCGCAACGATAGGCCGGTGACGGTCATCGATATGAAGGTGAGCGGTTACAACGAGGCCATGTACCGGGTCTGGCAGCTGTCGACCCTCAAGGCCGCCTGCATCCTGGTCAGTCCGACCGGTGGCAGCGTGGACTACGACTTCGGCATCGTGGGCGGGACGCCAACCAAGGTCTGACCCATTTTGTAGGGCAGGTAAACCCTTTCCCATTTCCCCTTTTTCACCAACTTTTAATACAGCACAGCGTTTTTGGGGTTCATCCGGGCTCATGGTCTAGCGGTCATGACAACGCCCTTACACGGCGTAGGTCGCCGGTTCGAATCCGGCTGAGCCCACTCATCTTCTTATCCAGACATTTATTTTCTGATTTCAATTCAATCCTTTTCAGCCTATGTGAGGGGGTTGGAAGAGCACGTTTCTCTCTTCGATGATCTTTGTGATGATGAATGAGGGTCAAATGGATGAGTTCAAAATATTTCTTTTGTAAACTTACTATAACTTTGAATATCTCAAATGTTTATAATTACATCCGTTAATTAAATGTTTGATATGAAAAGGGGGTGTTCAGAGTCGATTGGTGTATAACTGGTGGGGAGTTTGGAGTTGGAGAGGCGTTGGCCAAATCGGCCAATGGGATAGGCTGAGCGAATAAAACGAGAAATTAGGAGTGTGAAGAAATGTTAGTGATGCAGGTAGCGAAGCATAGCCCTGAATCTTGTCCAGAATATACAGACAAGTACAAGGCGGTGACGCTGAAATGGTTTGAGACCGCGGAGGCGAGCTGCGCAAAGTTCGGCATTAAGATGGTCGGTTTCTGGACGGACCACCCCACCCATACGGTGTACATGCTGTTCGAGGCACCGACCATGGAGGCGATGATGGGATTGGCAATGACGCCGGAGACCATGGCGATGATGTCCTTCCAGAGGATCAAGACCTTCCCGGTGATGGACTTCAAACAGACCTGGGACATGATCAAACATTCGAAGTGAAACCTTTCCAGGAATGAGGTCGAGCGCGAAAGTGGTCGACCTATTTTTATCCGAATCGGTTCTGTCGTTCTATTGAGCGGGGGTATCCCCTAGGTTCCTAGTGAAAGATAATAATACGATGTCGCCTAATCGATAGTTAAAGGTGTTATATTGGACCACATCTTCTTCGACAACAGCGCGACCACCCGTATAGACGATCGCGTGCTGGAGGCGATGTTGCCCTTCTATCGGACCAAATATGGGAATCCGTCCAGCATCCATTCCTTCGGCGAGGAGGCCAAGGAAGGTATGGAGCAGGCGAGGGAGAGAGCGGCCGCTGCCATCGGGGCTATGCCTGAGGAGATTTTCTTCACGTCCGGAGGAACCGAATCGAACAACATTGCCCTCCAAGGCTTCGCGTTCGCTAACCGGAAAAAAGGCAGGCACATCATCACCTCGACGGTGGAGCATCATGCCATCTTGCGTACCTGCCAGTTCCTTGAAGAGCAAGGGTTCGATATCAGCTATCTTCCCGTGGACAGCCAGGGAGCTATCGACCCGGATATGGTGAGATCGGGGCTGAGGGATGATACCGTTTTGATCTCGATCATGACCGCCAACAACGAGATAGGCACCATCCAGCCATTTCGCGAGATTGCTTTGTTGGCACATGAGATGGGGGTGTCTTTCCACACCGATGCCGTGCAGGCAATCACCAAGGTCCCTATCGATGTCACCAAGGACTCCATAGATATGTTGTCCGTTTCGGGGCACAAATTCCACGGGCCCAAGGGAGTTGGTGCTCTTTATGTACGGAAAGGGCTGCCGATACGACCCCTGACCTATGGGGGTGGCCAGGAACGCAATCTCAGACCCTCCACCGAGAACGTGCCTGGCATTGTTGGCCTTGGTGAGGCCATTCACCTGGGCATGAGGGAGATGGATGCATCGGTGAGTAACATGATCAGGGTGCGCGATCACATCATCGAAGGCACATTGGGGATGTTGAAAGGGACCTATCTGAACGGATCGAGGAAAAGGAGGTTGTGTAACAACGCCCACTTCCGATTCGATGGTGTAGAAGGGGAGGCCATGGTCCTGAACCTTGACTTTCATGGCATTGCCACCTCCACCGGTTCCGCCTGTTCGGCGAGGAGCACTGAAACATCACATGTGCTAAGGGCCATCGGGCTCACCCCTGACCAGGCTCGTGGTGCTCTGCGCGTCAGTCTATCGAAGTTCAGTACGATGGAGGAGGCGGACCGCTTCATCACGGCCATCGAGGAGACGGTGAAAAGGTTGAGGTCGCTCGCCCCTGCAGGACTGAGGAAGGGCGGCAGGGAGGGATGAGGCTTGGCCTATAACAAGAAGGTGATGGACCATTTCATTCACCCCAGGAACGCTGGGGAGATGGCGGACGCAGACCTCGTGGGAAAGGCGGCCAACGATGTGGACGGCGATATCGTGGTCATATCCCTGAAGGTAAAGGACGGGGTCATCATGGACGCCAAGCACCAGGTGTTCGGCTGTGCGGCCGCCATCGCTGGCGCTTCCGCCTTCACAGAGATGGTCAGGGGCAAGACCGTGGAAGAGGCGACCAAGATCACCAAGGAGGACGTCTCCGCCTATCTGGACGGAGTGCCGGAGAGCAAGATCAAGTGCTCCATCCTCGGTCCCGACGCCATGCAGGACGCGGCCAGAAAGTACAGGAATGATTAATATTGGCACATCGATTCGTTGAACATGGCGTCGAGCGAGCGGAAGGTCTGTCTGTGGCGGGCCACTGATGGATTCTGTGCAAATTGCAAGGCCAAACGTTTCCGCCATGATGTACTGGGCATGAAGCAAGATTACGATGCCTGCATCCCGGAACGGGATTATCCAGGTTGTGAGTTCTTCAAAGAGAAGCCTGTGATCCCACCTAAGAATTGATCGGTTGCTAAAAGGGGGTGTTGAGATGGATGATGAGGTCGAGCGGCTTAAAACGGAGCTCGGAGATCCGGACCCGATCGTCAGGGCCGATGCCTTGGACCGGACCATCGCCGTTCTAAGGGAGAAGCGCCTGGACCCTTCTTTAAGCGATCCTCTGCTCCCATTGGTGAATGATGCGGATGTGGAGGTGCGAAGGAAGGCCACTTGGGCCCTGGGCCGACTGGCCTTGGGTAAAAAAGGGGCTGGGAGCTCACTTGATGCACTTCTCCGGGCGTTGGACGACGAGGACGATGAGGTGCGGGAGAACTCAGCCTGGGCCTTGGGTGAGCTGGCAGCGGAAGGCATCGGTGCTGAGGAGGCCCTCCCCAAATTGAACCGTCTCCTCGGAGATGATAGTCGCCAGGTGGTGGGCATGGCGACCTGGGCCTTAGGCAGATTGGCAGAAAGGTTGGGTCTGTGCGACCGGTCCTCCATAATCCTATTGCAAGCACTGGCGATGGACCCTAGCACCTATCTCAGCAAAGGGGCGGATTGGGCCCTCCAGCGCATATACGAGAATAGGCCTGAATGGAACGATAAGGCTTGAAAGGAATTGATTCGTGTGACCATGCACCTCCTCCATCTTATCCATGGTAAAAACTATGTCCAATAGCCTCTGTAAGGGGTCTGGAGTTATACATGGTCCAATTCCAACCCTTCCGGGCCTACCTGCCTGAGCTGACACGGGGCGAGTCCATCGAGGACAGGGTATCACCACCGTACGATGTCATCAGCGATGCGGAGCGGAAGGAGCTGCAGTCCCATAAGTACAACGTCACTAACATCACCTTGGGCGGAGTGAAAGGTGACTATACCCAAGCGGGGGAACTGCTACAGCAATGGATCAAGGATGACATCCTGGTGCGGGACAGGGAGGAGTGTTACTACCTTTACGAGCAGCAGTTCGTGGACGTGGGCCTCATCCACACCCGCTTCGGTCTGATCGGGGCCTTGGCCGCGGAGGGATACAGCCCCAATGGGGTCATACCCCATGAGGAGACATTCTCCAAGGTCAAGGAGGACCGTCTCAATCTGCTCCGGGGCACCGAGACCCATTGCGAGTCGATCTTCGGTCTTTTCGACGATCACCCCGATGAATTGGAGAAGCGGGTGCTCGAGCACGCGGAGAAATTGTTCAGCTTCTCCGACACCCAGGGCGTGTCCCACACCTTGCATCGCATCTCAGAGGTGGATATGGTGCGTGAGATCGAGGAGATGTTCCTCCATAAAAGGATCCTCATCGCCGATGGGCATCACCGCTACGAGACAGCCTGTCGCTACGCGGAGGAGAACCCGCGCAAGCGCAAGAAGGGGTTCGTTCTCGCTACCCTGGTCAGCATGAAAGACCGTGGACTGGTGGTGCGGCCCACCCATCGTCTCATCTCTGGATTGAAGATCAGCGAAGCCCAGTTGTTGGAGAGGTTGAGCAAGGACTTTGCCCTGACCAAGGCCGGCTCGGAGATGGATATGCTAGAGAGGATGGAAGAGGTCGAGGGCAAGCTCCTTGGTCTGATGTCCCGCCAGGCATGTTACGTTCTCGCTCCGAAGCGGGAGGGCAGCACCCCCCTCCAGCGTCTGGACACCTCAGTCTGCGAAGAGCACATAATCAAACCGATCGTGCAGTCCAAAGAAAATGAGGGTGCAAAGGTGGCATATGACCACGACGGGGAGAGCGTGTCCGAAAGGGTCAACTCTGGGGAGTTCGACTATGCCATCATGCTCAGCCCCCCCTCGCTGGACCTGATATGGGAAATCGCGTCGGCCGGAGGGAAGATGCCTAAAAAGTCGACCTATTTCTTCCCGAAGATGTGGTCTGGCCTGGTCTACCTGCGCATGAAATGATCAGGTTTCTTTTTTCAAGTTACAATTGACGTTCTCCCCGCGGCGATGGGCCATGAAGCGATCGGGGTGGGCTATGAAGGCATCCAGGCAGGCCTGGCAGCAGAAGCCCAGCATAATGTCCTTGTACTTGTACTCGAGCTTCTTGGTGGCGGGGGTGAGCTCGACCTCGCATACCGGGTCCACGTAGGCGTGGCGCACCTGGTCCACCATTATCCTAGCCCCCATCTCGTGGCAGTTTATGATGCTCTCCGCACCAACCCTCTGCAGCTTTGAGATGTTCTTGTCCTCCTCCACCTCGGAGACGATATAGAGATCGGGGTTGAGCCCTTTGGCGGCAATGATGACCACGAGGTTCTGACTGTCGCGCAGTACGGTAATAAGGCCCTTGGCCTCCAGCACGTTGGCCCTCTTCAAGGTGTCCTCGTCCTCGGCGTCCCCCTGGATGACCGGGACCCCCTTTTCCACCAGCGATTCCACCTTCAAGCGGTCCCTTTCGATGACCACGAAGCTCTCCCCTCGGCACTTGAGATGGGACATTACCTCCCTTCCCACATTGCCATATCCGCAAACGATGTAATGGTCCTTCATTCTGGTCCTCCTCACGGGCAGACCCAGCTCCGATCGCAGGTTCGCCGTCACCACCAGCTGGAACAACGTGGTGAAGGTATAGATGACCGCCCCGACCCCGGCCACCATCACCACCACCCCGACGAATCTGGACAGGGGGACGGTGGGGTAATAATCGCCATAGCCGACCGTGGTCATGGTGACCATGGTCAGCCATAGGGAAAGACCGAGGTCGTGGTGGACGGTCGGTTCGGTCAGAAAGAAACCTATGGTCCCAAAGGTGATGACTATGAATATCAGTGTCAGGGAGAACAGTAGCGCCCTTCTCATAATACGCCCAGGTCCAACCAACAATCATTGGTTGAATATTTCAATGCTGTGAAGGAAAATGAAAGAGCCACTGGAGGGATTTGAACCCTCGACCTACGCCTTACCAAGGCGTCGCTATGCCTCTAAGCCACAGTGGCAGTGGGCTTCCCCAATTGGATAATGATTCATAAACCTTTCTGATTGGTGGTCGTCCATTGAGTCCAGGGATTTAGATGGCAAAGGTTATTCTCACCCCTCGCTCATCGGTGCGCGATGAAGCGCGAGATGACGGCGTTCGACGTCCTGGCCATGACCCGGGACATGCAGGCGTTGGTGGGGGGATACGTCGATAAGGTGTTCCATTGGGACGGGCGCAGCGTGCTGTTCCGCATCAACGCCCCGGCGGGGAGGAGGGAGCTGTTGCTCAAGGATGGCAAGTGGCTCTACATGCCCCACGACCGGCCCGAGACGCCTGACTCTCCGGCCAGCTTCGCCGTTCACCTCCGTAAGATGCTCAACAACGCCCGAGTGACCGCTGTGGCGCAGAGGGAGTTCGACCGCATAGTGGTCATGGACCTCAGCACCAAGGAGGGCGGCTATCAGGTCATCTTCGAGCTGTTCGGGGAGGGCAATCTGCTGGTACTGCAGGGTGGCAAGATCGCCAACTGTCTGGAGCAGAAGACATGGAGGCATCGTGACATCCGCATCGGCCTGGAATATCTGTTCCCCCCCTCGAGACCACACCCGCAACTGTTGGACCAAGCGGCATGGACAGAGGCGCTGGGAGCATCGACGGCCGACGCCATCCGAACCCTGGCCACCGCCGGGAACCTAGGCGGGCAGTATGCCGAGGAGGCCTGCCTCATCGCCAAGGTCGACAAGGGAAAGAAGGCCAAGTCCCTGAGCGAGGAGGAGATCTCCAGGCTGGTCGATGGGATCGGACAACTTTTCCTGAAATTGGACTCGGCGAGACCGACGGTCTATTACGGAAAGGAGCACGCCGAGGAAGTGGCCCCTATCCCGCTGTTACAGGACGCGACCTTGGAGGCCGAGGAGTTCCCCAGCTTCTCAGACGCCTTGGATGAATATCTTTTCGCCAAGGCCCCGGACGCCGAGGAGCTGCGGGACGCGGAGCTAGAGCGGCTGATCCGGCAGCGGGACCAGCAATCTGAGAGCGTGGACCGGCTCCGCGCCGAGAGCGTTGAGATGAGCGAAAGGGCCAATCTGATCTACGTCCGCTATGCCGAGGTGGTCAAGTTGCTCTCGGTACTGCAGACCAAGGCGGAAGAGCTTAACTGGGAGCAGATGCGCGATTTCGCCCAGAGCCTTCCTTTCTGCGTCAAGGTCGAGCCGGACAAGGACCTGATCGTGGTCCACATCGATGACAAGGAGGTCCCGCTCAACTACCGCAAGTCCATCGACGAGAACGCCAACCTGTTGTTCTCCCACTCCAAGGAGGCGAAGGACAAGATGCGAGGGGCGGAACAGGCATTGATGGAGACGGAGAGGAAGGTGGAGGAACGCCAGCGGCAGGGACAGGAGGAGGCCAAGGCCGTGAAGGCCAAGGTTAAGCCTACCAAGCAGTTCTGGTTCGAGGCCTACCGCTGGTTCATCAGCTCCGAAGGGCGATTGGTGCTTGGTGGTCGGGACGCCCGATCGAACGAGCAATTGGTCAAGAAGCATCTGGCCGCGCCGGACCGCTACGCTCATGCGGACCTGCATGGGGCGGCTAGCGTCATCATCAAGAACGGGGCTGAGGCCGCCGAGGAGGAGATGCGCCAAGTTTGCACGTTCGCTTTGGCCAGCTCCAAGGCATGGGGGGCGGGGGTGAGCGAAGGCAGCGCCTACTGGGTGGTGCCAGACCAGGTTTCCAAGACGCCGGAGGCGGGGGAGTTCGTGCCTCGGGGCGGTTTCATCATCCGAGGCAAACGCAACTACTATCACCACCTGCCCTTGAGATTGGCCGTGGGCGAGGTGCAGCATGAGGGGGCCAGGAAGGTCATGGGCGGACCAGTGGAAGCAGTCCAGGCCCGATCGCAGCGTTATGTGGTCATCGTGCCAGGGGAGATGGCGCGTGGGAAGCTGTCCGCGCAGCTGGCCAAGCTGTTCGAGGTGCCGGAGGAGGAGATCTCCCGCATACTGCCCCCGGGCAACGTGAACGTGGTCGAGAAAGTGGGATTAGAAATGTGAGAGGCGCCCGAGCCGGAATTTGAATCCGGGTCTAGAGGTTCGCAGCCTCTTAGGATATCCAAGCTACCCCACTCGGGCGTGTGTTGAGCGGCAGGCGCAAGGCATTCGACATTAATAAGTGCTGTTCATGTCGAGCTTGCCCTTTTTCCTCGCAAGATGGTCCGCATACTTGAATATGCCGATGGACAGGATGAGGAAGGCCATCGAGCTGAGGGTCAGAAACAACAGTATGGACAGGTCAGAATACTCCCCCAATCCGCTCATCTCTGAGAAGTCCATGGAGGGCACTAAGCTGCGCCGCATCAGCTCCAGCCAGTATGTGATGGGTATGGCCAACCCTATGTTCTGGGCCCATTGCGGCAGCACGGTGATGGGATATACCACTCCGCAGAAGAGGTAGAACAGGCCAGCGATGCCCTCGTTGATGCCTGAACTGTGCCTGGCGGTGAGGAACGTCACCCCCGCCAGCGCCACCCCGATGGTGCATATGCAGGCCAGGCCGATGAACAAGCCGATGCCGAACATGAGCCAGGCGGTCTGGCCCAGGTCCACCGCCACGTCCAACGCCATCACTCCGAACACGAGCGTTATGACCACCGCCAGGGCGGTGACGGCCATCTTGCTCAAGGCTCGGCCGACCACGTATAGGAAGAAGCTGATGGGGGCGATGTAGACCTGCTTCAGGGTCTTGAACCGCTCCCGGTCCTCCTGCACCACGTAGGCCACGCCGAACATCACCTGGGCCACGAACATGTAGAAGGCGTTCCCCACATACATGTACGAGAAAAGCACCGGGTCGGTCGCGACATCCCCCAGGATTATGACGAACATGAAGACCAGGATGAACGTCCCGAAGACCGGCTTGACGATGGAATAGACCAGGAACAGCAGGGGATTGGTCCAATTGGACTCCATCTGCCAACCCAGCCAGGCAGACCAGCGGATGGTGCGGAGGTCCCGTCGCAACGCATCCCTCATTGCCATCGCATCGTCAACCTCCCTTCCTTCCTGCCCAGGTACTCCATCTTTTTCAGGGCGAAGTGCGCGGCCACGATGAACGCCACCGCCGATACCAGCAACAATGCCAGCTCAGTGGTCACTGGCAACAACCCCTGGGTCTCGTTGCCGAACAGCAACTGACGCATGGCGTCCAGCCCCAACGTGATCGGGATGATCGCGGCCCCCAGGGCGAAGTAGAAGCCGATCTCCCGCACCGGAAAATAGAACCCGGAGACCAGATAGATGGGCTCCTGCATCAGGTTCGACATGTGCCAGGCACCTCTCCCCCAAAGCATGTAGAGGGAGGAGAAGAGCATGCCGAGCCCATAGAGCGCGATGAGGGTGGTAATGAAGACCGCCGCGAGAAGCCCTGGTGAGGATATGTCCATTTCCACCTGGAAGATGATCACCCCCAGGACGATGGTCGAGACGGCCCGCACCGAGGTCAGGATCATGCCGCCCAGGGCCATGCCTGCCAGGACCGACATCTTGGACATGGGCGCCATCATGTACAGCTCCAGGTTCCCCGTCTCCTTCTCCCAGTAGAACTGGGTGGCCATGGACCAGAGCACGTTCAGCCAGTAGGCCGTCATGGCCCCGCCGATGATGACGTAACCGGTGTACACCTCCGGGGCTCCCAGCGCCTGGTAGTAGAAGACGAAGGCGGCTATGCCCAGCAGTGGCAACAATGTGTCGAAGAACATCCAGGAAGGCTCCCTCAGGCCGCCCACGGCCCTCGGATAGGCCCGGCCCTTGACGGCGCGGAGGTTGAGCAACCAGTCCATCACTCCAGCCCCCGGCCCACCAGATGGATGAACACGTCCTCCAAGGTGGCCTCGCTCTTCCCCAGGGCGATGATCCTTCCCCCCTTGGAACTGATGTGGGATATTATCTCGGAGATGACCGCCTCGTCGTTCACCACGAAGCGGGTCAGGGCCCGATCCCCCACTGACTTGGAGTTGTATCCTTGCAGACCGTCCATCGAAGGCATGGAGTCCAGACCGGGGAAGGCGGTGGTCTCGATGTCGAAGGTGGTGGCCCGCTTGAGCATGCGTTTCAAGTTGGACGGCGAATCGCATGCGAGGATCCTCCCCTGATCGATTATCGCCACCCGGTCGCATAGCTCGTCAGCCTCCACCATGTAATGGGTCGTCAGCAGCATGGTCTTGCCCGGCGTGTCCTTCACCCACTTGCGCAGGAAGGACCGTATGGCCAGGCTGGCGTTGACATCGAGCCCCAGGGTGGGCTCGTCCAGGTAGATCAGGTCAGGGTCGGTCACGAAGCCCCGGATGACGTTCATCTTCTGCTTCTGCCCGGTGGATATGGTGCGAACTTTTGCATCGGCCTTGTCAAGCAGACCGAACCGTTCCAGCAGGTCGTCCATGCGCTGCCTCGCCACCTTGGGCGGGATGCCGTAGAACTGGGAGAACATCCAGAGGTTCTCCCGGACGGTCAAAAGTCCATAACCGGATATCTCCCCTCCGGACACCATGTTGATGCGGGCACGGATCTTGTTGTATTCCTTGACCACATCATGGCCGAGGACCCTGACCGAACCCTCGCTAGGAAGCAGGAGCGTGGCCAAGATCTTGATGAGGGTGGTCTTCCCGGCGCCGTTAGGCCCGAGGAGGCCGAAGAGCTCGCCTTCATCGACCTGCAAGGAGATGTCGTCCAGCGCCTTGGCATGGACCTTATCCCCTTTGCCACCGAAAACACGAGTGACGTGGTCGACCTCTATGGCGTAGCGCATGGCCTGCACCACATGGTCGATGTCTATGAAGAATTATTGTGCTCAGAGTTTCTGTTGGTTCTGCCAATAGCGGCTTATGTACCCGGCGATGCGGTTCCTCATCTTCACCGAGTCAACAGTGCATAGTTTGTCTACCATCGCCTTGTTGTTCTCGAAGTCGGTGCTGAAGACCCTGGGGTACTTGGCGACCAGTTCGATGGCGACGCGTTTGATGTAAGTAGGTCTGATGTTTCCCATGGACACACCCGATGGTAAGGGCGCCAAAAGGGTTCGCTCTATTTAAAAGTTGTTGGTTTCCGAGCCTCGTATGGGACTGGCAGAGAAGAGAACGAGGCCTATGCTGGACCTGATCCCATTCCATCCTTATCAAGGCTCCCGTGGGGCGTGGGGATGGCCAAATAGACCAACGCAGATAGTATGAGGACCAAACCAGCTATGGACCAGGCGACCCCGAACGAGAAGGCCTGGGCTACATACCCCATGACGAGAGTGCCGATCAGCCCTCCCACCTGCAGAACCAGGGACTGTAATGAGAGTAGGGTGGAACGCTTCTCGCTGGGTACGTTCGAGTTGAACAGGGCAGCGAAGGGCGATCCCTCCACTCCCACCAACAGGAAGAACAACAGGTATATCGCGGCGAACCCCCAGACACCCCCTTGAAGGGCCAATAATATCAAGGCCCCGCCGATGGCCAGCCTGATCGCGGCAAGCACTTTGTACCGCCCCTCTATAAGCCTGGAGCACAAAGGTATGCTGACCAGATTCCCCATGGAATTTGCCAAGAAGTATCCTGCCGCGATTGCCCCGAAGATCCACGCGTCCGCCTCGCTGCCCAATATCTCTTTGAGCCGTGGCTGCCAGTACGTCTCTACAGACATAAGGGAAAAACCCAAGGCCGCGACGGATATGAGCAAAAGCAATATCGTACGGTTCTTGAGCCCGAATTGCACGGATGTGGACAGGACCTGGGGTAACTTTTTGACCCCTGACCAGGCATCGCCCCCTTCCGCCGGTATCTCCTCCCGTACCAATACCGAGGTGAGCGCCACTTGCACGCCAATGGCGAGGAGCATCACCATCAGGTTGATCGAGTAGACGCCCAGGCCGAAGGCCTCGTCCACTTGGGGACCCAGATAGTACGGCAGTAGGCCTCCGATAAATGAGCCGGAGGCGATCCCCACCGGGATGATGGTGTTGGCCATTGCCAATGCCCTTTGTAGATCCTGGCCAGGACATTCCTTCTTGAACTCGTCAACGAACCAGGCGTCCATTGAACCGGAGGATAGGGCGCGGGCCGTTCCCATCAGGATCATGCCAATGAAGAGCAGTGGCAAGACGGTGGCGAAAAGCACTGTCGCGAGCGCCAATGCATAGAACCCCTGGGAGATGAGATACACCCGTTTACGACCGATGCTGTCCGCCAAACCACCGGTCGGAAGCTCCAGCAAAATTACGGTGGCAGAGTAGGCGGCTATCAACGCTCCAACCTGGAAGATGTCAGCGCCCTTTTCCAGGAAGAGCAGTGCCATGATCGGGAATACCAGACCGACGATGAACCAATGGAAGGATTGGTTGATGATGTAGACCTTGAGCGGTCCGGGTCTGGTCATGGAGGGCTCACCTATTTCCTTAGTACATGGACCTAACCTTCGGGTGGCCTTCTGGCCCTCCGTCGGGGATTCCCGCAGGAGAGCTTTCCTTCGGGGCAGGGGCCGCGCACGCAGGACGGTCCAGCGTCCTTGAATATCTGAGGGGATACCTCCCGGACCAGGCGGAGCATCTCCTCCGCCACCTCCCGGATCTCCCACTGGGCCCGCTCGCAGCAGCGCAAGGAGAAGAAGTGCATGAGCTCCCTGGCGTTCATGGTGACCATGATGTTGCTCTCGCAGGCGTTGGGAAGCACGTAACGCGCGTCCTCCACCGGCACCCTCTCCGCCAGCCTTTGATATGATTCCCAGGCCTGTTCCATCGCCTGCCGGTAGATCGCCACCGCCTCCGGGTCCGCCTCCACGCTCTTGGGAATGACATACTCGGCTGAAAGCATGTTCACATAGCGTTGGGACTGTTGGCTATAGGATGCGACCCGGTGTCGCACCAATTGGTGGGTGAGGGCCCGGGATACGCCCTCCAGAGAGAAAGTGTAGTATGCATGTTCGATGACCGAATGATGCCCCACCCCAACCACATCCTCGATCAGTTTGCCCGCCTTGTCGTTCGTGACCTTGCCCCGGATCTCGCTGGGGGACCCTTGGGAGTAACAGGTCTTGGCGGCCGTGGCGCAGAGCAGCTCGGCGTCCTTGGTGTAGGAGAGAAGCACCACCTTCATGCGTTGTACGGTAGCACGAGGAAGAATAAAATGCATTGCGGACTAGGCCTGGCCCGTACCTACTGTGAAGTGGATCGTGACGTCGCAGTTGTTCCCGGCGGTGACGCACCCTTCCGGGACGTTCATGGCGCGCAGGTCCTTGAGGCGGAGAACGCGTGTATCAGGCCGGGCCAGTATCTTGGTGATGCCGTCCACGTGACCGTCGCCCACCACCGCCAGGACGCTACCGTATTGGCCCTCCGCCTTGGCGATGCGACTGGCCATGACATCGTTCCGGTCATCGATGAGCACCTTCTTCATGGTGGGGAACTCCTGCGCCATCAGCTCCATGTACTCGCTCTCGTTCTCCTCGAAGCGCTCCAGTTCCGCCTCCACCTGTTTCTTGGAGGCCACCAGGCCGGTGAGCCCGGACAGGAACATGAGCACCTTCTCCTTGATGGGCATGCTCACCCAGAGCCGACGGAACATCTGTGATGCCTCGACGTCGATGAACAGCACCTTCGCTCCCAGGCTCTGCCCCTCCTCCACCGCCACCAGCATCTCCTGACCCACCTTTCCGTTGAACTCCTTGGCCATACGCCGCTGGGTGAGGGCAAGTAGTTGGTATGGCAATGGGGCCGAACCACGTTTCTGTGGCTCCTTGAGGGCCTGGTAGCGGGCTGGATCTAGCTCGACGGCGACGGCACCTGGTGCGGTGGACCTGATGACGAAGCGGACCTGGCGCTCGATATCGAAGACATGGCCAACGCCCACCAGCGTAATCATCGCCTTGCGATGGCAAGTAACGTTATTATACCCTTTGCCCTCTCGCACCCCCTGATGCCCGAGCGGTGCGAATACGACCTGGTGGCCTTCGACATGGACGGGGTGCTCATCGATTATCCCTCCACCTGGACCTGGGTGCACGACCATTTCGGCGTGCGCAACCGCGCCGCGGTGGACGCCTTCCTGCGCGATGAGATCGACGACATGGAGTTCATGCGTCGCGACATATCCCTCTGGGTCGGAAAGAAGCCGGACCTTTCCCGCAGCGACATGGCGCAGATCCTGGAGCCTTTGCCATTGATGAACGGTCTGGCAGAGACCCTCAAGGAGCTCAAGGGCCATGGCATCAAATGTGTCATCGTGAGCGGCGGCCTGGACATGGTGGCAGGGAGGTTGGCGGAGACGTATGGCTTCGACGATTTCGCCGCCAACGGCTTCGAGTGCGACCAGGATGGGATGCTGACAGGCAATGGTACGCTCAAGGTATGGCTCAAGAGCAAGCATGCCGCCCTGGAACGATTCCAACGGGAGTTCGGCATAGCGCCGGAGCGCACGGTCAGCATCGGGGACAGCTTCATCGACGTATCCATGTTCGAGCTCTCCGCCCTGAGCATCGCCTTCAATCCCATCGATGACTATGTGACGGAGAAGGCCGACCATGTGGTGCGCGAACGCGACCTGCGCCTCATCCTCCCGCTCATCCTAGGTGGTCGGGATGGCCGTGCTCGCCGATGAGCGGCACGAAAACCACGCCGCCCAGCTCGCTCCGTGAGAACTTATCGCCCTGTCTTTCTATCCTGATCAGTTCCTGGTGCCCCCGACCCCCGACCGGCACCAGCATGATCCCGTCCTCCGCCAGTTGTTCCATCAAAGGTCTCGGCACGGATGGTCCGCCTGCGGCAACGGAGATACGCTGGAAGGGCGCCTCCTCCCTAAGTCCCATCGTTCCGTCGGACAGCAGCACCGTCACCTCCTCATATCCCGCTGATGCCAGGTTCCTCTTGGCCCTCTCCACCAGCTCTGGCACCCTTTCCACCGCGAAGACCTTGCCACCTGGGCGCACCAGTTCTGCTAGGACGGCGGCGTGGTAACCAGAGCCTGCGCCGACCTCGAGGACCTTCATCCCCGGTCCTGCTTCCAATGCCTCGACCATTATCGCCACCATGTGCGGCGCGGAAATGGTCTGGCCACAACCGATGTCCTGGGGCCGGTCCTCATAGGCCAAGCCTCGAATGGCCTGGGGCATGAAAAGATGACGGGGGACCTTGAGCATGGCCTGAATGGCCCTCTCCTCGGTCAGATAACCTCGGTCCCGCAGGCGGGCCACCATCTCCGTCCGTTCCTGTGTGGCGTCCATGTCCCTTAAGAATAGGTGCGCCTCGCCGCCTTGGCATAGATGCGCACGATCTCTCGGGCCGGCACCGAACCCCGTCTTACCATGCCGTCCTTGGTCTTGATGTAATGGATGACCACCTCCTCCCGGCCGATGGTCATGAGGTCGTCCACGAAGAACTCCTCGTCCGGGGTGGCCTCCAGATCCACCGATATCGTCTTGTGCACCTTGTTGATTGCGACCCGGACCCGCACCTTGTCGAAGCGCTTGGCCCAGATGGTGGAGATATGCTTCACCGCCGCGCGACGTACCCGGCGATCGCCCACCTCGATGGCGCTCACGATCACCGGCAGGTCCTCCACCAGCAGCTCGTCGTCCACCGCCAGCTCCTCGTCCTCGCCCAGCTCCAGCTCATGACGATTGGAGCTACCGAGCTCGCTGACGATGATGGGCACCTTGATGCCTTTGGCCTCCCGCACCACCGTGGTGCTCACCTTACCGCACTCCAGGCACTTCACGGTGGCCTCGATGACATCCTGCCCCTTACCGATGCGGCCGCGGAGGACCTCGTGCATGGTCACATCCTGGCATTCTTCGCATTGCAACTGCAGGGCATTAGGTACGTTCATTGTATCACTCCCTCAATCATAAACGCTCATAGGATTAAATGGTTTCAATGGGACACGTCGAAAGGCCCACCGTGTCCAGGCACGACCACCTCGGCCCACTGGAGTATGCGCTCCATGGACCTCATGGCGGCCTCCGGGTCCGTGACCACACCGGGGGGCACCCATTTCCTCACGTTCTCATAGGTCGGGATGGCGTCGCCCGCCGCCACGACCCGCCGGTCCGCCTCAACGAAGGCGCTGATGGCACCTGGACTGTGCCCAGGGGTGTGCACCAAACGGATGCCGTCCTCCACCATCATCATGTCGCCCTGCATGAGCACGAAGCCTTCCTCCGCGCCCTCCAGCGCATGGGCGATGACCTTGGCCTGGGGGAACAGGTCGTTGTTGGAGCAATGATCGAAGTGCGGGTGGGTGTTCACCACCAGGTCCACCTCTTCCGGCCGGTGTCCGTGGGCGTAGACGGCCTCCAGGAGCCGGCGCCGATACTGGTTGTCGCCAGTGTCGACCACGATGAGGTGCTCGTTGCCTGTGATCAGCGTGCAAGAGGAGTGCGCCTCCACTATCGCCTGACCGCGTCGGAGAATACTGCCTTCGCAGAGCACATCGACCCTGATGCCTTTCATTTGCCCTGAACTTCGAAACCGCATTTGCACTTAAGCTTGTTCCCCTTGAGCTCGAGGTGAGAGCCGCACCGGGGGCAGGTGGCGTGCTTGGCGAAGTGCTCGAGCCATGCCTGCCGCACCGCTGGCTCGGTCTCGGTGGTGATAAGCTCCAGGTCCTTTTGCAACAACGGCGTGGTGGCCAGGGGCCGCAACGATTCCACGTCCATCGTTCCAGCCTTGTCCTTCCTCACCGCCTTAGGCAGCACGGCCGCTAAGGCCAGCCCGGTGACGAAGCCGCCCAGGTGGGCGGAGTAGGCCACTCCCCCTCCCATGCCTGGCATGAGGTCCAGGAACAGCTGGACCGCCAACCAGACCAGGACCGACAGGGCCACGGAGACGCGGGGCAGGAAAATCGGCCCGAGGAACATGGGGATCTTGTCCCGGGGATAGAGCCAGAGCATGGCGCCCATGGTGCCGGCGATGGCCCCGGAGGCACCGAGGATGAGGGCACCGCTGTCGAGCCCGAGGATCGCCGCTTGGGTGAGGACGGCCGCCAGACCGGCCACGTAGTAGAATGTTATCAACCTCTTTTTACCGACCCGGATCTCAAGCTGGGAACCGATCAAGAAAAGGAAGAGGATGTTGAACACGATGTGGGCCAAGCTGCCGTGGATGAACATGTACGTGAAGAGAGTGTAGAGGCTCTCCCCGCTGGTCAGATACTCCGGCCGGAACGACAGCTGCTCGATGATCAGGTCCGGGCCCCACATCGCATCGAAGAACTCGACAAAGTAGATGCCCAGCAGACCGATTATCAGCACCTGAACATAGCTGAATCGCTTGAGAAGGCCCAGTAGGGCGGTGGCGAAAATCAGCGCCACCACGACTAAGGTGTATACGTCCACGGTCTCCGCAGGCCGAATCTGTGCTCCGCTATAAAGGGACTTCCCGTTCGTCCGTCGAGGGTGAAGGATCAGGTGACCCTTCAACCATCATCGCCAAGCTTATCCCAGGGCGCAACATTGTGGTTCCTAGGTGGGTGGGATGCAGATCGACCAAGAGATCCTGATAAGGTCCTGCGAGGAGGTCTATGGCCCCTCCGAGGACACTTGGCTGCTCATAAACGCGCTTGAGGTGGTCAGGGACGAGCGCGTGCTGGAGATGGGCTGCGGCACAGGCATCATATCCCTGCACATGTCGAAGCTTGGAGCGAAGGTCACCTGCGTGGACATCAACCCTAAGGCGGTGGAGTGCGCCAAGCACAACGCGTCGCGCAACGACCTGCTCATCAATGTCATGGAGTCGGACCTTTTCCAGATGGTGCCTGGCACCTTCGATCTGATGGTCTTCAACCCGCCCTATCTTCGAGGCACGCCGGATCAGATGCAGGACCTTTCCTGGGCCGGCGGACCGACCGGGACGGAGACCCTGCACCGCTTCCTTGAGCAGACGGACGGGCATCTGGCCGATGGCGGTCGCGTCGTGGTGGTGGTCTCCTCGCTGATGCAGAAGGGAGCCCTGGACAAAGTGCTCAAGGGCTTCAAGGTCCGGGAGCTGGCCTCCATGCGCCTCTTCTTCGAGGAGCTTAAGGTGCTCGAGCTCCGGGTCAGCGGGCCAAGAAAGCCTCGATCCTACTTTTGAGCAGATCGCTGACGGCCTTGCCCTCGACCTTCCCTTTGAGCTGAGCCATGACCGGGGCCATGAGCGGACCGACCGCTCCCATGCCCTTCTCGCGCACGAACGCAGCGCGATCGGCGATGATGGCGTCGACGATGGCAGCGGCCTCGTCACTGTCAACCCTGCCCAGGCCTAACTCGTCGACAGCTGTTTCCAGGTCCTTGCCTTGGGCCATCTGCCTCATTACGTCCGGGAGCGCCTCCTTGGCGAACCGTCCTCGGTTCAAGGCCTCGAAGGCCTTCCTGACCTGGGGGTCGTCCAACGCATCAGTGCTCACTCCCTCCTTCTCCAAGGCAGGATAGGTGTTGAGGAAGGTCCGGGCCGCCACTTGGGCCTGACCGCCCTTGGCCAATTCCTCGAAGAGGTCCTCATGGCCCTCCCGCACGATCTGACGCGCCTGCTGCTCATGGATGCCGTATTCCTTGGCGAACCGGGCCGCCTTGGCATCGGGGAGCTCGGGCAGGTTGGCGGCCAACTTTGCCAGGCGCTGAGGTGAGATGGTTATCGGCCTGACGTCGGTCTCCGGGTACATGCGACCGGCACCTGGCAGCGGTCGGCTGTAGGTGGTGCCTCCATCTGGCAGCGGGTCCCTGGTCTCCTCGGGCACACCATCGAAGGCCATGCCCGCGCGCTGCAGGGCCATGGCCAATGCCGGTTCGGCCTTGATGGGGTCGTCCGCGCATATGGCGAAGGCGCCGTCCGAGGCGATGCCGAGATGGTGCCTAACCGCTGCCACCTCCTCCTGGGTTATACCATATCCAGGCAGCTCGTCGGAGTGGAATATGCCGGCCACCCCTCGGGTGCGGGCATACTGGGCCATCTCTGCCCCTAAGCGCAACTTGCCATCCTGGCTCTTCATCAGGCCTTCGTAGCCGGGCAAGGAGATCCCGAATACCTTCCCGCCCTTGCTCAGTGCGCTGGATATGACCTTTGACTTGGACGATCTGAGCGCGTCGGTGCAGTCCGCCATGGGACCGTTGGGTCGCATCGTGCCCCTGGCCAAAAGCTCATCCCGGACCCGGAGCAGCCCAGACTGTCGTTCGACCTCCCTCTCCACATAGGTGGGCAGGAGCTGAAGGTCCTGCACCCCTTTGACCTCGACCCTAGCGCCTCCAGGTATGGATACGTTGAGGTCCTCCCGGATGGTGCCAAGACCACGCTTCACCCTGCGGGTGGCGCGCATGATGGACCCGATGCGGGCCGCCACTTCGCGCACTTCATCCGGGTCATGCATGTCCGGTCCGGTGGCCAGCTCTATCAATGGAATGCCCAGGCGGTCCAAGCGGTAGGTGACCTCGCTGCCCTTGGTCTCAACCTTGCGGGCGGCGTCCTCCTCCAGACAGATGGATTGCACGGAGATGCGCTTGCCGTTCATGTCGATGAAACCGCCCGTGGCCACCAAAGCCGTGCGCTGGAAGCCCGTGGTGTTCGATCCATCGATCACGATCTTGCGCATGAAGTGTATTTCATCCACGACCTTGGACGAGGTCATCGCCGCCACGAGGAGCGTGAGCTCCATCGCCTCGGCGTCCGCGTCATGCGGCGGCTCCTCGTCCGCCTCCACCAGGCAGCAGTGCGACCGGGGACATTGGTAACGGAAGCGCATGCGGCGCTCCGCCTGGGCCAGTGCGGCGCGGTCGATCTCCCCCATCTCGCTGAACGTCGGTCGAAGACGACGGTGCAGCGTGGGACCCTCGACCTCCACCAGGTCGGAGGGGCAGGAACAGAAGAGCTTGTGTGTATCAAGTTGCTGGTGGATCTCCAGCCCCACCGTCACCCGCTCAGTCATCTATCTCCCTCCTGGGGGAAAGTTCGCCTTGGAGGTCGGAGGTCATGAGCCGCCTCACTTCAGAGATGTCGGCCGTCTGGGCCAGGACCCACATCAGCTTGACAAGCGCGGTCTCGGGGAGCATATCGCCGCACGGCACGACGCCGGCATTGATGAGGTCCCTGCCCGTGGCATAGACGTTGAGATTGACCTGGCCATGGAGGCACTGGGTGGTCATGGCCACGGCAACGCCGTCGGACGCGGCCTTGGCCAACATCTCCACCATCTTCGCTGAGACGTGGCCCAGACCCGATCCTGCCAAAACCACGCCGCGGTGCGCCCTGATGAGGGCATAGAAGCTCTCGGGGTCCATGCCTGGGTAGAACTGCAGCAACGCCACCTTGGGCTCCATGCGGTCCCTGAGGACAAGCTTCCCGGTCCCCCTGACGGGATGATCTGCTAGGAACTCCACGCTCCCTTCGAAGCTGACCTTCGCCACTGGGGTCGCGTTCACGCTGTGGAAGGCGTCCCTGCGGCTGGAGTGCATCTTCCGCACCCGGGTGCCCCGGTGGACCAGGGCCGATGTGTCCGATGGGCCCTCATGCATGAGAACGAATACGCCAGAGGCATTGGCCGTGGCGCAGAAACGGGCCGCCGCGACCAGGTTGGTGTAGGCATCGGAGGAGGGGCGGTCGGAGGAGCGCTGCGCCCCCACCAGGACCACTGGCCGGTCCAAGCCTTCGAGCATGAAGCTTAGCGCGGCGGAAGTGAAACCCATGGTGTCCGTGCCATGGGGTACTATGACCCCGTCCGCCCCGGCCTCGATCTCGCAGACGATCGCCCGGGCCAGACCGACCCAGGCCGCGCAATCCATGTTCTCGCTGAATATCGAATACAACACCTTGGCGCGCACATTGCATATGGATGATATCTCCGGGACCGCAGCGATCAGGTCGTCCGCGGATAGCGCGGGATGCACCGCACCGGTCCGGTAGTCGACATAGGAGGCGATCGTCCCGCCGGTGCCGATTATGGCAACAGTGGGCAGTGCGGCATCTGCCTTCGCATGGCGCGATGGTCTCGCTCTCTCCTCGGCCCGGTCCTGCACCTTGACGAACACGTCCTCGTTCAATCGGATGCCGACGTTATAGCCGCTCTTCAGCTTGATCACTATGACGTCCGGGTCACTGAACTGGTGATGGGGCATGAGCACGCCCTTCTGCTCATCGTCCTTGCCCTGCACCAAGAGGGTGTCCCCCTCCTTGGCGCCGGCCGTTTTCAATATGGCCAGCGCACGCTCTGAATAGTTCATCTCCGCACCGGGGCGGACATGGCCTTAGTGCTTTAACTCTTTTATGAGCGCTATTGCTAAGATGGGAAAAAATAAAAAAAAAGGAAAAGGTTGGAAAGGGGTTTACGCCTTCTTCTTCCTCATGATCAATGCCACGACGATGAGGATGATGACGATGGCCAGCACGCATATGCCCGCGAAGATCCAGGTGTTGTCCGCATCGGCCGTTATGGTAGTGGAGGTCTCCCACGTTCCGTCCAATGGGTCGGCTGCGGTTACATCCTTGCTGACATTGCCGTTGTCGAAATCGACAGACACCTTGTAGGGGTTCATGCTGCTGTCCTTGCCGTTGGCGGTGACCACGTACGACACCACGGTGCATACGAAGTCGCCGTTGAGGTCGGTCTCGCCCCGGGCCACTGTGGCCCCGAGCGCGTTAAGGACCAAGACCTTGGCCTCGGTGACCTTGTCCCCGTCGTCCTCCTCCGCGTGCACCTTGAGGATGGTCTTCACTTCGAAGCTTCCGCCCTCGGCACCGGCCGCTGGGGCGCTTGGCACCACCAGCAGGTTCTTGTCGCCGCCCTTCAACGCCGAGTTGATGACGGAACCGGTGCAGTCCTGTGCCACCACAGCGTCGTCAAGCACCTCGATGTAGGCGTTGACCAGGTTGACATCGCAGCGCACCGCGTACAATCCCTCGATGCACTGGATGGGCACGGTCATGGTGCTGCTGTTCAGACCCACGTAGTAGGGTATGGTCAGGTTGCTCGGCTCGATCCGGTCCCCGAAGATGAGGTCCGGGCAGTCCATGACATAGACCGCCTGGTACAGCATGCCGTACCAGTTGCCCGTCATGACGAGGCGCTCGCAGCCCATGGCCATCACTCCGACGTGACCCATGAGCATATCCGTCACATCGAGCCCGAACAATCCCGAGTCCAGCAGATCGCCCTCGGTGCCTAGCAGGTCCTCATCGCTATCCATCAATCCGAACAAGTGGTGTCCCACCAGCTCGATGAAGGGAGCATATTGCGCCAGGTCGTCTATCATCTTGGCCCACCCGATCTGGTTGTCGGTTATGGTGACGTTGCTGTCGGTGAGCAGGATCTCCACCTTGTTCAGCATGAACACGTTGTCGTGGATCCTGCCTTCGACCGCCTCACCGTAGATACCGGCCTGTTGATTCAGGAGGAAGATGTTGTCATAAACCGCTCCGAGGTCCGTGTTGCGGGCGTATATGCCATGGCAGTTGGCGATTATGAGGCAACCGGTGATCTGTGGATAGGCGTCCTCGCCCTCGATCACTATGCCCTCTGCGCTTGGCTCTCCCATTGAGTTGCCGATTATGATGCACCTTGAGATGATCGGGCTGCATCCATCGACGTTCACGCCGCTGCGTTCGTAGTCAGCTATCAGGCAGCCCACCAGCTCGGCGTCGGAGGTCGGGCCCAGGTAGATGCTCTCCGCGTGCAGGATGGAGCACTCCGTGGCCTTTAGGACACCGTACACGATGAACTCATAATAGCTGTTCACTGGACCGCCGAGTGCGGACATGGGTTCGAATACGTCGTCGTCTAAATCGGACATCACGTTGGTGTTGAGCATCCATAGCATGCCGCCCTCCTCCACGAGCAGGGTGGCGGTGCCGTCGACGCTGGAGCCACGCACCTGGAAGCAGTCAAGACTGTCCAGGTAGAGCGATCCACCGCTCCGAACCGTTATTTCGCCGTCATAGTAGACCTCGTTGAAGGTCAAGCGGGACTCTCCGTCTATGATCCACTGGACCCCGAACCAATCAACGCCTGGCGAGAACGGTTCGGCCTCGACATAGATGCCGTAGCCATCGTTGTACTCATACCAGCCGTTGTAGACCCAGATCTGGTCGTCCGTCCCAGCATCGATATCGACCCCGATGCCCTCGTTGTTCCAGACGGTGTTGTTACCGAACACAACGTCGTACCCGCCGTAGATGTTCACGCCGTAGGCGCCGTTGTCGCTGATGATGTTGTTCTCCACCTGACAGGCGCTGAGCTTGAAGAGGACGACGCCCTCGAAGGTCGAGCCGGTGATGTTGTTGCCGAAGATCGACGAGCCTTCCAGATAGATGGCGTACAGGCCGCGGTAGTTGCCTACGATGCTGTTCCCGATGACGGAGAGATTCTCCCCGTTGACGAGGTACATGCCCCAATCATCGTCCGCCGCGCAGGCGGTGATGGAATTGCCCGTCACCGCCATGTCGTAGCAGTAGTTGATTTGGATGCCGCTGTAGGGGAAGCCGCTGACGGTGTTGTCCGCCACACTGCCCTGGGCGTTCTGCACGTAGATGCCGTATCCGCTGCCGTCGGTCAAGGTGTTGCCGTTTATGTCGACGACGCCGCCGCTGACGAAGATACCGTTGTTGCCGCAATCCGACAGTATGTTGTCCTGCACCAGGAGGCTCTGGTCCTGGGCCGGGTCGGGGTACATCTCAACAGAGATGCCTTCCTTGCACGACACCACTTTGTTGTCGGTCACGGAGAAGTCCACGGAGCCGGTCAGGCTGCCCATGTACCCATAGTCGGACATCAACCTTACCTGGATGCCGTAGGCTTCCTGCATTCCGTTCACATCATTGGCGGTTATGACGATGATCTGCTCCCCATCCATGGTCGGTGAGCCGGCCAAAGATTCGGTGTGGGTGGAATCGGACACATAGGCCCAGATGCCCCACACGGAAGCACTGACGGAGTTGTCGGATATCGTCGCATCGTAGGTGTCGTGCACCTCGGACATGGCATTGGTCGCGGATGCATAATGCTCCACGCTGATGCCGCCGAAGGCTCCCTCGATCTGGTTCCTCAGAACTTCCACGTTGGCGACCAGGGTGACCATCGAGTGGTCAGGCAGGTCGGCGCGCAGGTCGGAGGTCGAGGCATAGGCCCCGGTGCTGACCAGGATGCCGCTGAACAGGGTGTCTCCGGTGATCACGTTGTCGTTCACGTCCGCGCTGATGTTCGCATCCATTACCGCGTTCCGACCAGAGGCATAGAAGCTCTGGTCCACCGCGAGGGCATACTCAGCAGAGGCGCTCAGGTTGCCGTCCTCGACCATCAAGGTCATGCTGTTGTCCACCACTTTGACCGAACCGGTCACGGTGGCCTCGGCGTTGCAATAGATGGCATCGCCAGGCACTCCCACCGAGGCGATGGCATTAACGTAGTTTCCATCGCCGACCGCGTTGCCGACGAAGGTGTTGTTCTGGACCTGCACCCAATACTCAGCCTCCATGACCGAGGATATCGGGGTGCCCCACACCGGGTAGAAGTCGTCGAACCCACCATAATAGTAGTCGTTCACGGTCAGCATCCCCGCGCAATCCTCCATGACATTATCCTGGAAGATGAGCGCGTCGAAGTAGCTCGTCTCTCCCACCAGGTTTACACCGTTGTGGTAGAACATCAGGTCCGCCACCAAGCCGCATCCGGTAAGGATGTTGCCTAGCACCGTGACCGAGTTATTGGTCATCACGCTCGCGACGCCTGCATCGTTGCCGCCGGCGCCCTCCCAAAGGGTGATATACACTCCATCGACGCCATTGCTTCCCAGCTGGTTGTCTCGTACGACTGTGTCCAGCATGCAAGTGCGATCTCCATCGTAGGAGTATAGGTCACGGTAGACATCGATCAGGACCTCGGGTTCCGCCCCTCCGGCCATGATGGTGTTGCCGCTTATCTCCAGGTCGCTCTCTAAGGCGCTGAGGCTGCCATCCGTGTTGAAGAGCTCCATGACCTCTACCGCCTTCGGGGCGCTCGTGTAATAGTCGCCATCATAGCCCATGAAGGTGGGCATACCGTCGAACGTATTGTCGGTCACGGTCAAGGTGTGCCAGACATTGTTGGCACTGACCCCGTCCCAGTCATAGAAGTTGAGCCAGGACGACATCATGGCGTCGCCATCAAGGTCCTGGTCTACCAGGAACGGCATCATCCCGGAATAGGCGATTGTGGTATACTGATTCCCTATCATCTGCTCATTAAGGGTGATGTTCCATCCGCTATTCTCGGCAAAGACGTTGAGGCTGGTCATCAGTATGCTGCAGTCGATGAGGATGTTGTCGTTGAACCAGCGATCGGCGGTGAACTCGAGGTCCACAATTTCAGCGTCCTCGTAATCGTCAACAAAGGTGGATACTAAGCCGACGCCTGCACAACGTGTGAAGCGATTGTCCGTGACCACGATGGTCTCCGCGCCGCCCATGTTGTTGCTGGACTCAAATGCGAAGGCCCAGCCCCAGACGGTGAAGAACACGTTGTCCGTCATCTCCACGTTCAAGTTGCCGTCCTCGGTCCAGGCATCAATGGCGCCGTCCTCGACCCCAGAGACGATGTACCAGAACTGGCAGTTGGTTATCTGCTCAGTGATGTCGCCCATCTGAGCGTAGGCCCAGATGGCGCCGTCACCGAAGTTGCGCACGACGCTGTCGTTCGCATCCAGGTTGACATTTCCCTCCGAGGAGGCGATGTACATGCCCGCTCCAGGGGAGACGCTCTCCGGGTGCAGGGTGTAGCTGGTGTACTCCAGGTCGAAGGGGTTGCCCACGACCATGTCAACATCGTAATTCAGAGCGGTGAAGAACCATCCAAAGCTGTCGATGTAGCTTTCGCCGACAGCGTCGGTCTCCATCATGTCGTAGACGAACTGGATGTCACCGTTGGCGAACAGGACCATCTGGAACACGTCCATCCGGTCGCTGGCATCGGAGATGTCATACACGGCCCACTGGAACACCGCCTTCTCATCATCTATCACATATCCGATGAAGGAGGACCCGCCATTGGTGGCGAAGTTGCTGTACTGGCAGGGGGCGATCAGGTTCCACCATCCACCTACCTCTACGTAGCCACCCTCGTACATGTAGACGTCAGTGTACGGTGAGCCGCCGAAGTAGAAGTCCCAGGGCAGGACCGCATGCAGCGACCCTCCCGTGTTAGTGCGGTTTGCTGGGTCCGGCTCGATCATCTGGAACTCATAGGACTCGTCCGCGTCCACGGTGTAATAGGTCATGGAATCGTCGGCGTTCGTGCCATCGATGGTCGTGCCTTCCATGACAACGTCGGAGTCGCCGTATACCGCTTCCGCGGTGACGGCCACGCCGTCCTGTGCGTTGAAGGCGCAATCGTTAAGTGCCATTTCCAGGTCGGTCGTCGCCAACGCCTCGACGGCGTTCAAACCGCCGGTGATGGTTACGTTGTTCAGGGTGATCGTGCTGGCCCCCGTGAGCTCATCGGCGCTGGTGGTGGAAACGCCCACGCTGCCAGACATGCCAGAGAGTAGACAGTCTGTCATCTCCAGGTCCAGGGTCTCGTTCTGTGCCCATACGGACACACCCACCCCGTCATAATCGGTGATCGTAAGCCCAACGATGCTCATCTCCAGAGCGTCGGTGTCCTTGTAGATGTCGACACCGTTCAGAACGCTCGTGATGGTCACGTCGGTGATCCCTACAGTCCCGTTGTCACAGGTGATGGCGGTCCTAGCGTACCTGATGGCCACGTTGTTGAACTCGGCCGAACCAGCCTCGCTGACCCAGATGCCATTCCATATGCCCCGGTAAGGATCGGTGAAGTTCGCAGAGAATACGATGAGCGCGGGGTTGCCAGAGGCATCCGCGATAAGCTTCCCATCTTCAACAATCAGGCCAGTGCCGTTCTCGAAGAGCACCTGAGCCCCAGGCTCGATGGTGAGAACAGCGCCGTCCGTTACGGAGATCGGTCCTGATGCGTTCACAATATGCACGCTTCCACTTTCCCAAGTGGTATTGGCGTCTATGTCCTCCCAGACGTAGATCGGCTCGGGGGCATCCTCTGCCGCTGCCGTGCTCCCGTTGGAGAACAGCAGAACGGTCATTCCCAAAGCCAAAATGCCTAAGAGGAAAAAGACGCGCTTCATGGTCCTAAACCTAAAAGTAAAGGACTCACTCTCGTTAGTTTGCATGTCTTAAATCCCCCTCCTGAGTTGTCCGTCCCTCCAAGGACCCCCAGGCAGTGTGTGGAAAAAGCGTTGCACCCTACTTATATTTAATTGCATTTTTTTGATATTAAAAACAGAAGTCCGACCCTATTATATATCCAACCATTGAGCCATTATGTGTTTTCATTTGTGATAATCGACTTAAAAATAGTTATCGTTTTTGAGCACTAAAAAAAGGAATTATTAGTGATCACCGTTCCGATTCGGGGTGGGCCTTCACAGAAAACATTAAACTGGACCGTCGTAATCATGAAATTCGTGCACAAGACCACTGACATCCATATGGAGGTCGACGTCCTAGCGGAGAATCGCCACCTGGCAGACCACAATCAGGAGAGGTTGCGGTCAATGGGCATCAGGTCCGTGGACGTCATGGGTTCCATCGGCTCCGGCAAGACGGCCATGATCATCGCGCTTTCGAAGATCCTCGCCGAGGGAGGCGTCAAGGTGGCAGTGATCGCTGGGGACGTCACCGGGCAGGACGACTACGACCGCTTCAAGGAGGCGGGGATCATCGCTTACAATGTGAACACCGGAAAGGAATGCCATCTGGACTCGGCCCTCATCGACCGCGCTTTGGGCCGAATGCATCTGGACGGGGTGGGTTTCCTCTTCATCGAGAACGTCGGCAATCTGGTGTGCCCCGCCGACTTCCCACTGGGGACGGACCATCGCATGGTGGTCATCTCGGTCACGGAGGGCGATGACATGGTGCGTAAGCACCCTCTAATATTCCAGGACTCGGACATCGCCGTGCTCAACAAGGTGGACCTGGCCGGATATATGGAAGTGGACGTGTCCAGGGTAAAGCGCGATTATGCTGCTCTGAGGCCGGACCGTGCACTTCTGCTCACCAGTGTCAGGACGGGTGAGGGCCTGGATCAGGTAGTTGAGGCCATCAGGAAGTGAGCTGGTCCTCAATACCCTTACCATTTTTTTATACGGTGAAGTCGTTTGTCCCGAGCATGAATGAGAAGATGCTTTTGGTCGGCGGGGGCGGCAGGGAACACGCCATCGCAGCCGCCCTGTCCCGTTCCGGGGCCACCATAGTTGCGGCCATGAGGAATCGCAACCCAGGTATTGCCCAGCTCTGTCATGATCACTATCTGACCAAGGAGACCGACGTGGAGAAGGTGGTGCGTTACGCCATAGACCAGAAGGTGCAGATGGCCTT
>JACXTP010000034.1 GCA_016919625.1 Methanomassiliicoccaceae archaeon | reverse complement strand
GTCGGTAACCTTTCCATGCTCTGGGCAATTCTTCTCCATCAGTACCTTTCCTTCCGACTCGAAGATGGTGGCGGATATGATCCGCTTGCACTCGGGGCAGAGGGACTCGGTCTTCTTGGGAAGACCTTTAGGCAATGCACTTACCTTTGCTATCATTTATGCATCCCTTCGGAGACTGTAATTTTTAGATAAGATATAAAAATATTGTAGCACTATCCACTACAAAGATAGAGATGAACGTGATTGATATTTTACGGCTGGATATGAAGGAGTTGGAGACGGAATACCGAAAAGTGGCTGCAGTCCTTGCTAAATTGGGGCTCACAGATTACGAAGCCCGACTTTTCACCGGGGCGGTGGTCAAAGGCCACGGGACAGCAGATGACCTAGCGGAGATGGTCATGGTCCCCCGTACCAGCGCCTACAAGGCACTTCAATCCCTGGAGTCCAAGGGTTTCATGACCTCCAGCCATGGCCGGCCCACGATCTATCACCCCACGGACCTTGAGACCGTTCGAAAGAGCATTATCTCAGAGATAGACGAGACCTTCGACAAACTGTCCTCGGTGCGCGGACTGCTCTCAGAGAAAGGGACCCCCCAGTTGATCTACACGATAATTGGACGGGAGCGGGTGATGGCCAAGATCGGAGAGATGCTGGACGGTTCCAAATTTCGTTTCCTCATCTCCAGCCCAATGATCCGAGAGATCCGTGCGGAGCACGGTAGCCGGTTCAAGGAGGCGAGCAAGCGGGGGGTGGAGATAATTATAATCACACATCCCAACGTCAAGGTCCCAGAGGCCACCACTGTACACAGGAGGAAGGAGCTGATGGCCACCGACATCATCTCAGATATCAAGAGCGCTATGATAGCCTCACCCGCTCTGGACCTATGTGGTTTCTCAGACAATCCCTTCATCGCCGAGCACTTTGAGAACTTCTTCCTCATGTCGATCTCAGGGTCCGAATGAGTTGTAGGCTGAGTGTAGCTGCACCGGTTATCTTTTCCTTGGACCTCCAATGTCCTGATGAGATTCCATTCGATGAAAGGGAGGAGGGGACGGACCTCTCCCTATGGACACAACCTCAGGGGCGATTTCAGGGCACAGATGTCATTTTCCATGGTCGCTGTGCTCATACTTCTGATTTCGAGCATCTCTCTCACAATGGTAAGCCAATCACATAACGGGACCGGAGGCCCATCGCTACCATCGTTGCAGAGAATGGACTCACTTTCCGAACAGACGGCGACAGAGTGCGAGGCTTCTGCATATTCCTACGCGCTAGCTTTAGCATCAGATGGAACTCTAGACAGCGATCAGGTGCAGACCTACTACCCGATCTTCTTAAACCAACAGCTCAGCCAGACCTTCCCGAGGAATCTGGGAGGTTATGTCATTTCGGTGAATTGCTCCGACCTGCATCTTGATGTCCTGACCATGTCCGCAGGGGGGTCCCTTGGATTTGACGCAGGATCGGATGGGGCATCCGGCCCTGCCGCCATCCCGGCGTACCTCACCCTTACCGGCCTCATCAAGGTGAACATATCCCGCTCTTTGGAATTCCTTGTCTCCGACCATGATGTGGATCGGGGTGTCTATCTTCCCGCTCCCCTTTTAGAGGGGCGTCTGGACAGATATCAAAGCTTGAGCGAGGGCGGGTCCTCTTTGCTTTGGAGGACGGTCCATTCCGAACTTGCCGCCTTGTTACAGTTGCGTCTCCTCACCTACGGTTCCGTCGGTCCCAGGGCCTGCGATGATCTACTGACAGAAACGGACGCCAGAAATGCCTATACCCTTGCATCCATTCTATTACAGGTGGCATGCTTCCGAGCATGCGACCCAAAGCTTTTTGACTCATTCATTGCCCCTGACGGGGTCGATCTTGACGTTCAAAGTATGAAACGTTGTTTGGAGAACACAGGGGAGATCGATCCGGCCGATATCTTTCTGACGCTATATGGAATGGATATGGTTTATCCCTCGATGCTTTTCGCCCAGAGCCTTTACTCCAACGCGGACATGCTGGCCATGCGATGGTTGGATTACCTCCGGGTCACCGATGCTTTGACATCCTTGGAGTCGGCGGTAGAGGCTGGCCAGATCACTGGGGAGAGATTGTTGGGACGATTGATGGGAAGGGACCTTACCGGGGAAAAGGCCAGGGCTTGGTTGGTTGGCCTGTTGGATTCATCTGGCACCGATGAGCTTGATTATCGGTATCTCTGTGAGTCCAGTCTCGATATGGAGATATCTGTCCAAGGATTAGAGGTCGCCTTGCGGAACGCCAGTGGGGGCTGGACCATGGTGAATCTGGACGGTTTTTACCCAGTGGACTTCCGGGCAGTCGACATCTTCGATGAAGTAAGTTGGGATGAATTTTACAATGATTACCGTAGGTCCACCTCTCAGCTCCTGCAATCGATCACGTTATCGATAAAAGCACTCGCTCTATCCCTTTCCGACGGTGTCACAGGACCCATAACCTTAACATTGGACCCCGCAGACGATCTTTCATACATCGATGAGGTGAGCAATGGTCTCCAGACACTCCTTGCGGACGATAAGTGGTGGGCTAGCAAGACAAGCAGTTCTTCCTTTGGCCTGCTGTCGGACCCGATTGGAGAAAGTTTCGTGAGTTATATGGAACAGAACTCTGACGGCATCTTCAACCCCAATCGCACCGTGGACGACGCCCTCGGACCATTGGCCATGAAATTGTTCCAGGGGATCGAACTCTCCTATCCGGAGATCAATGGTTCTTATCGGTCGGAGAATCTCGGCCTTATCAGGCAATTCATCGGAAGCCAAGGGGGATCAGGATTATTCGAAACCATGATGGCGGGTTATAACCGAGAAATGTGTTCCATTTTCGAGGATTATCGGACCTGGCTTATCGGGACGAACAGTCTTGGCAAGGGCCTGATCACCGCCACATTGGAACACCTGGCAAAAGGATCGATCAAGGAAATACCGAGCGTTCGGGATTGGATCGAGTCAAGGATGCTCGATCTGATCAAGGAGGCCGACCTGAAGGCCAAGATGTTCTCGGAGACTACCCGCTTTCAATTGGAGGGAATGGGTCCATTCGTGCTATTGACTGGAAAAGGCATGCGGATAACCGAGCGATTGGAGGTCAGCAGCGAGATCAATCCCACGGCACCTACCGACGGTCTCACTATGGTAGTGATTAGGGACCCCAACGAGTTGGCCAATGGTACGGGCAATCTGCATTTGACAGATGTCACCGATTGTGCCGCGTTGCCCTACCAGAGCGGGTGGGGGATTACCATGTCAGGGTCTCAGGATATCACACTGACCGCCTCTTGTATCAGTGGGACCGAGGACATGAGCATGACTCGGCAATGCGAGGTAGGCACCCAAAGGGAGCTCACAGGTGTGACCGGATGGCCACTGTCTGGTGTGGACTACTCGCCGACCCACACCCTCGACACGGACGTCCTGGGTACTCTCAAGGGGATCTTGGACTCATTATCTGCGACCTTGTGCGATCTCGGCCAAGGTGCGGTCCAATTGTTGGATTACATCACTATGGTTTTTCGGGACCTAACCGATTATTGCGCAAGTGGCCTGGACCGTCTGGTGCAAGGGTTCTGTGACCTGGTGGCGACATTGCAGGATTGGAGCCAATATGCTATGGAGGGGCTTGGGAGGATGATCGAGCCATTCGCCTCACGCTTAGATGGGGTATCGCTCTCCTTCCGGATGTATGGTGGCGATTTCACCATCAGTTTCGGAGGTGATGAACCAGGTCTGCATGGATCTCCGGAGATGCTAGCCATCGGTTTTCACCTATCATTCGGTGAAAGTCACATCAGCATGACCACTCGTTTGCTCGAGGTCTCAGACCAATATCATTATCTTTTGATAAATGGCACCATATCCTCCACCGGTTCTATCGTAAGCGTGGTCATCGATCCACAAATGGGGCTATTCGATCACTTTGTCGAGGTAACTGGCACTGTTGAAGGGCGCAGCTTGGAGATGACCTTGCCTGAGTTCGATTTCAAGCGTGAGGTCATTTTCTCACTCTCCCAAGTGCCTGGTATCGGGACGTTATTGTCCAACATTCCCTCTCCCATCCCTGGGGTGAAGGTAAAGGTCGATGCTGGATTCTACTTCAAGTTCGCCACGCCAGGACTTGGCCACCCAGTAATAAACGAATATGAGCAGAACCCATTGGGCAGGGACGCTGGGAACGAGTGGGTAGAGATATACAATCCGGATGATAGGGCCATAAGTCTCAACGGATGGTCCCTTCGCACCTCCCATGGACAGGTGCGGCTAGAGCAGTTGGGTGACACCTTGATCCTGCCCCGGGGCCACATAGTCTACCGGTTCACCGAACAATCCCTCGACAACGGAGAAGTAAACAGTTTTCCATTCGCCGAGAGCGTTGCTCTTATAGATCCAGGCGGCAAAAAGGTAGATTCATCTCCCTTCACTTTCGACGAGGAGAACGATGGCCGCACCTGGCAGAGGTGTTACGATGCTGGCGACCTCTGGGAATTCCGTCATTCTACCCTGGGGGAGGCAAACTCTGCCCTAAAACCAGGACCGGTCGAGATAGAAACATTGGCAGGAATCGTGATCAACACTTTGGAAGAGGCTTTGGAACAGTTCGAAGCCCTTGGTTATGACCTCAACGCGCTAGGCAAGGTCATGCAAACGGCGATCAACAACCTTGCGGTAAGGCTATTGGAAGTCATCTCTGAAAGGGTGGCGGAGGTCGGAATATTCCTAGAATTGGCCCTTTCTGATGAGACGGGAGTCATATCTACTGGGCTCAAGACCTCATTATTAGTGGACGGCAACTTTCTTCCTGAGGCGTTCAAATGGTTCGCCCAGGTAGTTCGGGAACTTATTGAGGCCCCTCTGAGCCCAATATCGCCAAGTACAACGAGGGCTGGATTGCATATTCTCACTGAGAACATCTGGGTACAGCTAGACCTTCGGTCCAAGGTATCGCTCCCCGACATAATGGTCGGGTTAAAGGAGAGCAACGATCTCGCTGTCTCCGCAAAGGTTAAAGCAAACATTGCTCAGCTGGGGGAGATGCTTGGTATGGACCTAGGTCGCTCTCAGGTTTGCGGTGGCCTACTTCTCACCAGCACAACGTCTTACGCCTTCCCCGGATCGGGCCTCGCCAAGGACCGCCACATAAAGGAATGTTGGTTGATCAAAGTGTCAATAATGGAGCGATGATAAACCGATGGCTGCTGGGCGGCCCAACCTTATTATTTAGGACAGCGGTTACTCGGTCATGCGAAGGTCCTCGGGAGACGTGGAACCATAGCCATCGGAGACGAACAATGGATGGCCGAGGTCGGTTGGCCTCTTTTATTCTGGATCGCAGGGGTCGTCATTTGTCTGTATGTCTGGTCATACCTGACCCGCAACTTCGAAAAAATGAAGGTGCAATGCGGGAAGTACATGGATGCCGACGTAGCATCCGCCATCGAGATGACCGTCAAGGCAGGCATACTGATCCTCTTGTTGTTCACCGGGCTCTATGTCCTGACCCTGACATGGCCATGGTTCGATGAGAACGTTTGGAATCCGTTCATCCCATACGCTCTAGACCTTACCATAATATTATTCATCTTCCTCATAGCCAGGATACTCGTGAACTTCATGCGACACATCGCCCTTCTGAACCGCACTTGCGCACCCGGGGAGACAGAGGTCAAGAGGAAGTCATTGTACACCACCAGCTTGATCCTGAGTTATGTGATATATGTCATCGCAGTGGTCGTGGCCCTGCTGATCATCCTTTCTCTGATTCCAGACCTGGACGTGATGGGCGAGCTGGAGGTCTTCCTCACCGATCATTTCGCCCTTATCATAACGGTCATCGTAATAATACTGGGCATCTATCTGTTCATCAAACTGGTGGACGAGATAATGGAGGACTACAAGTACCGCACCAAGCGCTTCAGTCCCCAGGTTATAGACCTCTTCAAAACGGTCATCCGATACGTACTCTGGACCATCGCCATCCTGACCATCACATACTCTCTATTCGCGTTGCTAAATCTACAGGACGTGGGCACCCTGTTCATCGTGCTCGTTCTCACATTCATTGTGGTGGCGTTGGTTTTAGCCTATCCTACACTTAGAAACATATTCTCTGGGCTGGCATTGATGGATGCCGAGATCTATGAGCTCAACGACCTGATAGAGGTGGATGATATGCAAGGCGAGGTGGTGCAGAAGAACCTCCTCTTCACCGAACTGCGCACGCCAGATGGTACGTTCGTCAACCTTCCGAACAGCATGATGATGCAGTCTCGCTTGGCCAACATCTCCCGCACCAGCTCCCATGCCATATGTGTGAATATGGAGGTGGGTTTCGTCACTCCACACGCAGAGGTGGAACGACTGTTCAAGCTCGCTGTGGGCGAGGTGGAAGGCATTTCAAAGGATCCTGCACCCTCACTTAGGGCGATGTCACTATCTGGGAACAGGATGGTCTACGAGCTGCGCGTTTACACCACCCAGCTGAAGGAGATGACCCGTCTCCGCTCCGACCTGATATTCGCGCTGCAGGACGCCTTCCACGACGCCGGGCTTGAGGTGCCGGCCTAGAGGGGCTTGGCGAACTCGAACTGATAAAAACTGGGGAAGCTGTGCCAGGACATCAACTTCATACAGTTGAAGAGCATTGGCACATCGCCTTCATCTATCCTCTCCTCCATCGGAGGCCCCCGCTTGGTAGACTTCTTTTGAAAATCCACCAGCGTGATTCTCCCCCCTTCCTTTAGCACTCTGAAAACCTCTCTGACCATTAGTGACCGGTCCTCGAACTCATGGAGCACGTTCACCATGAACAGGTGGTCCAAGCTGGATGATCTCAAGGGCAAATCGGGTAGTTCGCAACGGACCGGCAGGACCTTCTCCTTGCAATCCCCATCGCATCTCTCCATAAGGTCCCTAAGCATTTCCTGGCTCACGTCCAAGGCTAGGACGAACCCAGCCTTTCTGCTTAGAGGGATCGCTATGTAACCGTTGCCGCATCCCAGGTCGGCAACGATTCCGTCCGAACCGATCTCGGCCCTGGCTATGATATCCTCGGAAGGCTGTTCCGCGGACCTCTCTTGGTCCACCAATGAGCCCTTATTATGGGATTCGAAACGGTGCGGTGACATAACCGAAGGATTATCGCAACCCCACCCATTTCATAGTATTCCCTTAACTTGCCCTCTTGCGGCAACAGCATATTAATTATAGGGGCTCTCTATTGCCTTTCGGTGAATTTTAATGGTAACCCTTGGGGAACTGTTTGACGAACTGGACTTTGAATTGGAAGACATGCTCGACGTTCTTTCCCAGGCCATCGACCTCATAGAGGACGGCAAGGTGAAGGAAGGCGTCGAGGTCTTGAAGGCCCTCGAGGAGGATATGTTCGATTTCCTTGACTACGTCGATGTAGGCGAAGAAGAGGTCGATATCGTGGTGGAAGAAGGCGAGTGCGAGGACGATGAGGCGGACGATGAAGAGGAGAAGCCCGCCCCTAAGAAGAAGCCCGCCCCCAAGAAGACCCCTGCCAAGCCAAAGGGAAAGAAGTAGTCAGATCGATTAAGTGACGCCACGTCCATCAGGGGACCTCCATGCCAGACATAATGATGGAGAGGGTGGACCAGGGTAACTTCCCTGAGCTCGTCACTTTGATATTTGCATTGGCTGAGTTCGAACACCTCACACCTCCGGACGAAGAGGGGGTGAAAAGGTTGCAAGAGCATGCCCTTTCCCCCAAACCCTATTTCGAGGCCTATCTGGCCCGATCGGATGGTCGGGCCATAGCTTATCTTATTCTCATCCAGACCTATTCTACCTTCCTAGCCCGTCCTACACTTTTTATCGAGGACATCTTCGTGTTGGAGGAGTTCCGTTGGCGCGGTGTGGGCAAGGCCATGTTCCTGTTCAGCGCGGAAAAGGCAAAGGCCATGGATTGTGGCAGGATGGAATGGCAGGCGCTTGACTGGAACGTCAACGCCATTAATTTCTACGAGAGGATAGGCGCGAGACAGCTCAACGAGTGGGTCTCTTTCCGAATGGACGCTGCCGCCATTGACCGCCTCCTTTCGAAGTAAGTTTACTCTATCAGCTCTTGCCCTTGCATATATGGGCGGAGCACCTTGGGCAAGATGACCTTCCCCTCCTTCGTCTGGTTGTTCTCCAGAACCGACACCATTGTCCTTGGCAATGCCACTCCCGATCCATTCAGCGTATGGAGGAACTCGCTCTTCAGGTGAGGCTCAGGGCGGAACTTTATCCGGGCGCGCCGGGCCTGGAAATCGGTGAAGCAACTACACGAGGAGCACTCCAACCAAGATTTGGTGCCTGGTGCCCATGATTCAATGTCATAGGTCTTGGCCGAGGCAAAGCCCATGTCACCCGTGCACAGGAGAAGCACTCGATAGGGCAGCTCCAGTCCTCGGAAGATGTCCTCGGCGTCCTGCCTTAGTCTCTCCAGCTCGGTCCAGGAGGTGTTTGGGTGGACGAACTTCACCAGTTCCACCTTGTTGAACTCATGCACACGGATGATGCCTTTCATCTCAGCGTGCCTACCGGCCTCCCTTCGGAACGATGGCAGATAGGCTGTATAATTTATGGGCAGCTGATCCATCTCCAGGATCTCGTCCATGAACATGTTGGTGAGCGGCACCTCTGCCGTGGGGTTCAACCAGAGGTCGTCCCTCTCGCACCAATACATATCATCCTTCATCTTCGGGTATTGGCCGGTGCCGATGACAGAGTTCCGGTTCACCACGACCGGAGGGAAGACCTCGACGTAGCCCTGTTTTCGATGCACGTCCAGCATGTAGTTGATCATGGCCCGTTCCAGTCGTGCTCCGTCCCCCTTCAACACGTAGAACCCGCTGCCAGTGATCTTCGCCCCTCTTGCGAAATCGATGATTCCCAACGACTCCCCCAGTTCGATGTGGTCCTTGGCAGGGAAGGCGAACTCCATTATCTTCCCGCTTTCTAAGATCAACTTGTTATGGTCGTAACCGCCCCCCACTGGGACCGATTCGTCCGGCTGGTTCGGGATCAGGAGGACCACGTCCCCGCGTCGTTGCTCCAAATCCGCCACCCTTACTTCGATGTCCGAGATGCGCAGCGCCACGGCCTTCATCTCTGCCAGCAGGTCCGCCTTCTCCTCTCCTTTGAGCTTCGGAACACGGACCGAGGCCTCATTCCGCTTGCGCCTGAGCTGGTTCCCTTCCTCCATTAGACGTCTCCATTCCGCATCAAGTCCAAGGAACTCGTTCAGGGTGTCCTCGGGGTAGTTGCGGTTGCGAAGCATGGTGCGGATACGTTCCGGGTCCGCTCGAATGACCGCTATGTCTAGCATGGTCTCCCTTACTCGACCGACATCGGCTTTCCAGCGAAATATCTTTTCTCGCAGAGCACTGCCACCGACCCCCTCACATCGACTAGGGTGGCCTTGCTTCGCTCCGCCACCAGCTCAGCGGTGGCCTTGGGGTCCTCCCCACTGGAGTCGAGAAGCCGCATCTTGATCACCTTTCGTGTCTTTAACTGCAACCTGACCTCCTCCACCAGTTCGTCGGTGATCCCATCCTTTCCTACGTGGACGGTGGGACGAAGCTCTGAAGCATCCCTCATGACGTCCTTTTTGGTCCTTGACATCCTCTCAGCTCCCTTTGTTCTTTAACATAAGGCAATCTCCTCTTTCCGCCGCATTCCAAACAGGTGATGGTAAGGTGCGCGGACCGCAACCTGACCCGGCAGGTCCTTCCGGCCAGGAAGGGCGTGTGGCACTCCCGACAGACGCTTGCGCCATAGGGCATGGGGACGTTACCCCGCATCGACACCCTCCTCGCCAGGTCCACATATCTCCTGGCTCGGTCGAGATTACCTGAGCCTGCCTGTTGTTGTGCCAGTACCAGGAGCCTCACCACCCGACGGCGGGCTATGGCCTTGACCTCCTTGTTACTGACGTGCCTTCTACCCATGCTCTCTCCGCTCCTTGAATCCTCGTCCTGTCAAATAGGTTTGCCTTGCTCCGGGTTCGTATCGAGCTCATAGATGGTATGACGAGGACGGAAGCCATGTCTCTCATAGAACCGGGAGGCGTCAATGTTCCCCACGGTCACGGAAAGGAAGGTCCTATGCACAGGGAACATCCCCATCCAATCGATGGCGTTGTCCAGGAGGTCGCCCCCCAAGCCGTGGTCCCTTTCACCCTCATCCACATATATCGAGTCCACCTCGCCAATATATTCAGAGTCGATCGTGGCCACGCAGTAGCCGATCGGAACTTCTGCCCCATCTAGGATAACCTCCACCCTTACCATCCCCTCCCTCGCCTTGCGATGAACCGGTCTCATCCTCTCCTCGAAAGTAAGGTTCCGGTGCCGGTCGCCGAAATAGACAGACCGGTCCACATTCATCGTGTTCAACCTTTCCCACAAAGGTTTGACATCAGGAAGTAGTTCCAGACCACCGACCTTGTGCCTCAGGGCCATCAAAGGTTCCTCGACCATGACCGTTCTGAGGAGCATATATATGATGCGACAGAAGCCTTTGCTGGACAAGCGCACCATCGAATTGCGACCATCCATCAGCTATAAATAGGAAAATACGAATGTAGCCATCCCGTCACGTGAGACGAAGTTAAAGGTGATTATCATGGCAAGGAAGCCAGCAAGGATGTACAGACAGATTCGAGGTCAGGCCTATTGCCGCAGGGAGTATATGGGCGGAGTGCCGGCCTCCCGTATCAACACTTTCGATATCGGGGCCATCAACGGTGATTTCCCGGTCACCATCGCCCTTAAGATCAAAGAGCCCTGCCAGATCAGGCACATAGCGTTGGAGGCCGCCCGTATAACATGCAACAGGATCCTGACCAAGATGGCCGGGACCAACAACTACCACATCAAGTTCCGGGTCTATCCCCACCACGTGCTGCGCGAGAACAAGCTCGCCACCGGCGCTGGTGCTGACCGTGTCTCCAGCGGCATGCGTGCCGCCTTCGGAAAGGCGGTCGGAACTGCGGCTAGGGTGCAGGCGGGACAGGTCATCATAGTCGTCCGTGTTCCGGTCCAGTACGTCAACGCCGCCAAGGAGGCTTTGTGGAGCGCGTCCCTGAAGTTGCCTAGCCCGTGCTTCACCGAGTTCGAGACCGGCGGAGAGCTGGTACACTAACCCTTTTATCATCCGCCCTCTTTCCTTATGCGAGGGCGACCCTATGTACGACTTCAAATTGGACCAGGTCTGTGCCTTCATCTTATCCAAAGGCGCCAGGACCGTGGCCCTCCAGTTGCCTGAGGGTCTGAAGACTCACGCCCAGCGCATCGGTGATGAGTTAAATGCCCGGACCAAGGCGAACATGATCATCCTTGGCGACCCTTGTTATGGCGCGTGCGACCTTTCCCCTCACTACTCTCGGTACGCAGACGTGCTGGTGCATTTCGGCCATGCCGAGATCCCGTCCATTTCGACATCGGACCGGGTGCTGTTCGTGGAGGTCCGGTTCGATTTCGACGTCATCCCTTTGCTAGAGAGGGCGTTGCCCATGGTGATGAAGAATGTTGGTCTGGTCACCACCGTGCAGCATGTCCCGATGCTTACCAGCGTCAAGGCATTCCTGGAAAGTAACGGGAGGTCCTGTCATATCGGCAAAGGGGATGGCAGGATCAAGCATGAAGGCCAGGTGCTCGGTTGCAACGTCACCTCCGCCTACGCGGTACGTCGCGATGTGGAGCAATTCATATTCATCGGCAGCGGGGACTTCCACCCCTTGGCGGTATCGTTGGAGACGAAGAGGCCGGTCCTGGTGTTGGACCCGGTCATGGATGAGGTGCGGACCATGGAGCAGCTCACCGACCGCGTGCTCCGCCAACGTTACGCCGCCATCGCCAGGGCGCTGGACGGGAAGAGGTTCGGTATACTGGTTTCCTCCAAATCCGGACAGGACCGTTTTGCCTTGGCCCTTGACCTGGCGGACAGGATAAGATCGAAAGGGAAGCTAGCCGACATCATTGTCATGGACGAGATAGGTCCAAACCAGCTCATGCCATTCCAAGCCGACGCCTTCGTATCCACCGCCTGCCCGAGATTGGCCATTGACGATCAGGTGCGTTACCCGAAGCCCTTGCTGACACCGGTGGAGCTGGAAGTGCTGTTGGGCGAACGGGGATGGGACGATTATCGCATGGACTCCATACTGGGTTGAGCTCAGGACCCCCGCATCTCCTCATATCTCGCCATGAAGGTCTCGTAAGCCTCCTGACCTGCTTTTTCTATGATATCTTCCATCTTATCGAAGTAGGGCTGAAACTCCGGCCGGTAGCAGCGGTAATGCCCATTGGGGTAGAACTCTGCCACCAAGGTGTCGTCACCGCTCTCTAAGACCTCGAAGGTATGGCGAGGAAGAGGGCCGGTCCAATGCATCGGTGGCTGGGCCGGCGGATTGATCTTAAGGCGGTAACGGTTGAGGCGAGCGCACACCTTTTGGAAGGCCAAAGGAATGGCCTCTTCCCGACCACGGTCCATCTCCTCGTACTGGGGCGGTTTCAATCTCATTCCTCCGTTGCTCATCGGTTCATTTCTGACCGATTTATTTAATCGTTGCCTCCATCGGGCGATGGCGAGACAACCTAATAGGAGGTCCATGGATAACATTCCAGGGTGATTATGATGGACAAATTGGCGCCTGAGACCGTTTTCCGAGCGGCCAAGAGCAAGGAGAGGCGTATCGGCGTGGGAAGCCTGGTGGGATCGGAACACGTTCGCACGAGCATGGACCTAGCCAATGCCAGCGGGTACGGGAGGAGCGAGATATATCATGATGCCGAGGAGATGGTTCAGCATCTCAAGGAAGGAAGGATCGATGCCGCCGTGCGTGGCGATCTCGACTCCAAGCAGGCGATGCTTGCCGTGAAGCGCGTATTCGGCTTAGAACGGTTGGAACGAATGGCCATGGTCCAGCCCCGTGGTGGGAGCATCTTCCTCCTGGCCCCGGTCGGTGTGGACGAGGGCGCTACAATCGAGGAGAAAGTGGACATGGTACGTCGAGGCGTGGCATTGCTGAGAAGGATGGGGGCGGCTCCGAGCATCGGAATAATGGCTGGGGGTCGGGCATCGGACATTGGTAGGTGCCCGGTTGTGGACCGCACCATCCACGAGGCGGAGGCCATAGTGACCATACTTAAAGGACAGGGTCTGGAAGCGGAGAATGTGCACATCCTCATCGAGGAGGCGGCCCAAACAAAGAACCTCATCATCGCCCCAGATGGAATATCTGGTAATCTCATCTTCCGTTGCATCCATCTAGTGGACGGAGGCCGTTCCATGGGGGCGCCCATACTAAACCTGGACAAGGTGTTCATAGACACATCCCGGGCCAAGACCAGCTATGTTGACTCCATCGCCCTGGCCTCGGCGCTCGCAGGCGGAGGTTTCTCCTCCAAAGGACATCCTGGCGGTCATCCCGGTAACATTAAAAGGTGAGGTCAGTATTGACAGCAGGTGGGACAATGAGACTCGAGATCGATGGCGAGCACACCAACGTCAAGTTCTCCGCATGCCATTTTATCGCTGGCCACGAGAGGTGCGGCAGGCTCCACGGCCATACATATGTGGTCAGCCTGCGCATCCATGGAGACATCGGTGAGAAGGGAATGGTGATGGACTTCGTTCAGATCAAACGCGGCCTCCGCAGCATCGTGGACGACCTGGACCACCGGGTGATCATCCCGGGGGACTCCAAGAGGATCACCGTCTCGGTCAGCGATGAGGTCGAGGTCCTTGCGGGTTGCAAGAGATATGTTTTCCCGGTCGAGGACGTCGTCCTGCTGGACATGGAGGAATCTAGCGCAGAGGAGCTTTCCCGCGTTCTGCTGCAGCGCCTCATCGGGTCGGTAACGTTCCCTGCCAACATAGACAAAATCGAGCTAGGCATCCACGAGGAGCTGGGTCAGAGCGCCTGGGCCTGCCATCACTTCCGGTGATATGATGCGAGCGGTATCATTGTTATCTGGTGGTCTTGATTCGACGGTCTCCCTGGCCTATGCCCTTTCAAAGGGATACGACGTGACACCGCTCACCGTGCGTTACGGACAGAGACACTCGCGGGAACTGGAGTCGGCCCGACGGGTGGTGCAGCATTACGGTCTCAAAGGCCATGTGGTGATGGATCTGGACCTCCGATCGTTCACGGGGAGCGCCCTCACTTCCGAGGGCGTAGCTGTCCCTGAGAGGATGTCCGCCTCAGACATAGGGGAGGGAATCCCGGTCACCTACGTCCCAGCGCGCAACATCATCTTCCTTAGCGTGGCCGCCGGTCTTTGCGAGACCATTGGGGGCGAGGCCATATTCATCGGCGCCAACGCCATCGACTACTCTGGTTATCCCGACTGCAGGCCGGAGTTCTTTGAGGCCTTCGAGCGCACATTGGCGGTCGGCACGAAGGCCGGTGTGGAAGGCCATGCCCCGAAGGTGCACGCTCCCATCCTGCGTATGACCAAGGCTGAGATCGTCCGTTTGGGGATCGACCTGACGGTCCCGCTCGAGCTCACATGGTCCTGCTATCAGGGGGGAGAGAAAGCCTGCGGGCGCTGCGACTCCTGTTTGCTCCGCCTCAAGGGTTTCGAGGAGGCGGGCACCAAAGACCCGCTGGACTATCGGTGAGAATATGAAGATCTGCGAGATGTTCCGTTCATTGCAAGGCGAAGGGACCATGATCGGGGTCCCCACCGGCTTCGTCAGAACCACCGGATGCAACCTGGACTGCGCATGGTGCGACACCCGGTTCGCCATCAAAGAAGGCACTGAGATGTCCCTCGAGTCCATCCTGGAGAAGGTGGATGAGATGGAAGCACGTTTCGTTTGCGTAACTGGAGGGGAACCGCTGATGCAAAAGGGTACGATCAAGCTCTTGGAGGCCTTGCTGGATCGAGGCCACCACGTCACCCTTGAGACTAACGGTTCCATGTCATTGGAGGACCTGCCCTG
>JACXTP010000033.1 GCA_016919625.1 Methanomassiliicoccaceae archaeon | reverse complement strand
GGTGTACCTGGTCGGGCCCCGCCTACGCTACGTGCTAAATGACAAGGTCCTGGAGTGTTTCTAAGTCCTTCTTTCTATAATTGGTCGCCAGGCCGGCCATCAAGCTCCGGAAGCATGGCAACCCAGTCCCAATGGTAGATGGTGATGAGGCGCTTCGCCTTGACCTTCTCATAAGCCTCCTTGTAATTCAGGCCATACCGTTTCGCGACGTAGACCATGGCCACGAACGCGGAGCGGTCCTTGCCCTCGCGGCACCTTACCAGCACCCTTGCCCCTTGCTTGGCCAGCATTAGGACCAGGTCGGCGGACCGTTCCACCCTGGGCATGTTGGGCCTCCGATCGTACTTGCCATACTTCTGGTCGAAAAAGGGCCTGACGTCGATGATTGCGTCCACTCGCTCCCTCTTTAGTATGCGCCAGGAGTATGCGTCCCTCCAGTTGCCCACCGCCACATTGTCGTCGATCCAGTCCATCGGAGCCCTCTTGCCACGTCCTGCGTCACGGACGGGATGGTTGACATTGAAGCCTATGGCACATAATCATTTGCTCAAAGGAAGGGAAGAATGCAACTCAGGTCTCGTCCAGTATGACCATGTTGATATGGTTGACCGCCACCTTGTCATTGCTTACCCGGTTGATCCCCTTCTCCTTGTCCATGAGGCACTGGAGCTTCAGGTCGAGCAGCTCAGCTTCGGAGAAGTTGGTGACTCCCTTGGCGAAGGTTCCGATGCGCACCAGGTCGCCTTCCTTGAACTTGCCCTCCACTGCGATGATGCCGCACGGTAGCAAGCTCTTTCCTGAGCGTAATGCCCTCTCCGCCCCCTCGTCCACCACGATCTTGCCGCGCGGACTGCCGAATAGCATCCAACGCTGCCGATTGTTGTACTTTGAGTGCGATGTGAATAGAGTGCCGATCTCCTCGCCTCTGACCACCCTGACAATGACGTCCTCCAACTGGCCATTGGCGATGACGGTGTTACAGCCTGATTGCATGGCTATGCGGGCGGCCACCATCTTGGTGCGCATGCCTCCGACGGAGCGGGCGTTCTTGTTGCCCCCGGCGATGCGCTCGATGTCCTTAGTGATCTCGTCCACGGTGGAGATGAGTCGAGCGTCGTTGTCCATCTGAGGGTTGCGGTCGTATAGGCCGTCCACATCGGTGAGGAGCACGAGCAGGTCGGCGTTCATCTTGCTCGCCACCATGGCGGAGAGCTTGTCATTGTCACCGAAGACCTCCTCGATCTCATCGGTGGATATGACATCGTTCTCATTGACGATGGGTACCACCTTCAATAGGAACATCTCCTCGATGGCCTTCTGCAGGTCCAGGTAGCGGGCCCTATCGGAGAAGGCCCCATATGTGAGCAGCACCTGCCCCACGATCCGGCCGTAGCGGCTGAAGGCACCGCGGTAGGCCATCATCAATATTGCCTGGCCTACGGCGGCGCAGGCCTGTTTGAGCGGAATGTCTTTTGGTCGTCCCCCGGTCAGACCGAGCTCGGTGGCACCGGAGCCGATGGCACCCGATGTCACCACGATGACCTCGATCCCGGCATCGCTCAGCTGCACCACCTGGCGCGCCACATCGACGATGTAATCATGGTCGACGCTGCCGTCCTCCTTGCAGATGGTGTTGGTCCCGATCTTCACGACCACCCTCTGGGCTTTCAGGTCTCTCATGTCAGCTTCCTGTGCGTGAACGCTCTGGCCTCCGGCCCTACATAATCGGAGACCACGTGGCCCTTACCGGATAGCCTCCATTTGTATATTACCAGCCCCTCCAGGCCCACGGGTCCCCGGGCATGGGTCTTGTTGGTGGAGATGCCTACCTCCGCTCCCAGCCCATAACGGTAACCGTCGGCGAAACGGGTGGAGCAGTTCCACATAACAGAGCTGGAGTCGACCGAGGACATGAAGGCCCGGGCCTTGGCCTCGTCCATGGTGATGATGGCGTCGGAATGGTGCGAGCCATAACGGTTGATGTGTCGGACCGCTTCCTCCAATGAGGGGACGACCTTGATGGCCAGCACCAGGTCGTTGTACTCCGTCGACCAATCGGCCTCGCTGGCCTCGTTGGCTTCGATGATGCGCCGCGTCTCCTCGTCCCCGCGCAGCTCCACCTTGGCCTGAGCGTAACGGGACGCCACGCGGGGCAGGAATTCCTTGGCCACCGAGCGATGCACCAGCATGGTTTCCATCGCGTTGCACACCGCTGGGTACTGCACCTTGGCGTCATAGCAGACGCTCGTCGCCATGTCCAGGTCCGCATCGGAGTCCACGTAGGTGTGGCAGACACCGGCGGAATGGCCTAGCACGGGGATACGGGTGCTGGCCTGTATGGAGCGGACCAGTTCGTTCGAACCTCGAGGGATGATCAGGTCCACCATATCGTCCTGGGCCAGCAATAGTTGCACCTCCTCCCGGCTGGACAGCAATTGCACGGCGTCATTGAACCTTTCATCGACCTTACGTATGGAGCTTATTATCGACACCGCCAACGCTTGGTTGGTGCGTTTGGCCTCAGAGCCCCCCTTCAACATGACGGCGTTCCCGGACTTCAAACATAATGTGGAGATCTGCACGAGGGCATCCGGTCTGGATTCGAAGATGACCGCGATGACGCCGATAGGGCAGGAGACCTTCTCCAGGATGAGGCCTGTGTCGATCTCGGTACTTGCCAGCAGCTTACCGACCGGGTCCTCTTGGTCCATCAGGGAATGAATGGAGCGAACGGACTCCTCGATCTTGGCACGGTCGTAACTGAGCCGCTTGATCAGGACCTTGGAGAGGCCTTGACGATCCGCTTCCGCCATGTCCTCAATGTTCGCGGCCACGATCTTATCGGCATCGGCCACCAACCCTTCGGCCACGGCATGCAGGGCCTGGTCTCGGATCTCCCTGGACAACCCTTGCATCGCGAACGATGCGTCCTTGCTCCTCATCGCAGATTCTCTGACCGCGTCCATTCGAACCTTGGCATCACAGGTGTTGCCGATAATATTTTCGATGTGTCCCCATTACACGAGCGGTCCGAAGCGGATCGTTTTACATTGAGCACAATCGAGCGATGTATTTGGAGGGTTGACTTAACAATTGACATAGCCAGTGAGCACGGATTGTACTAGATCGGGGCGGTAATGGGCGGTTTTTCTATTTCCACACACAAATAAATTATCGAAATCGATTCTTGATATTCTTACCATCTGGATTATATTTGAATTTGGTCATTTTATCGATATACGACTATTGCGAAAAACCGTATATAGTCGAAACCCGAATTGTCTGGAAGGGAGGGCAGTTATGGCGAGCCGTTACGATCTAGAGGAAGGTCCGGTCAAGGTCGACCCTATAGACGAGCGTTTCGGTCCGTCCAGCGGCATGATGCGCTGCATGCAGTGCGGAAAATGCACTGCAAGTTGTCCCGCCGCCCTTCTCTTCGAGGACTTTTCACCAAGGGACGTTATGCTCCGAGCCATGAAGGGGGAGATCGAGTCGCTTGTCATGGGCATAGAGATATGGCGCTGCGGCCAGTGCCTGTCCTGTGCGGCGAGATGCCCGCGCGAATGTAGTCCGGCCGGGGTTATCCAAGCGCTGCGGATAGCTGCCCTGCGCTACAACCCTGACATCGATTACATGCGCCAGATCGAGGACGGCGTGAAGACCAACCTCAACGAGTACGCCCAGACCATATTGCCCAATACGCTAGTGCTGCCCAACGAGCTGCTCGGCCCGAGGACCCGGAAGCGCTACAGGGCGAGCGCCAAGAACCGTAAGGCCCTTGGCTACCGCGCCGAGGACTCCCGCCGGGTGGAGATACCGGAAGAGGACCTGGCCCGGATCAAGATACTGCTGAAGGAGACGGATTTCTCCTGAGATGATAATGTGTACGCCACTGTGAAGAAGGAAATCCCCAAGGACGACTATTACCTCCTGAAGAGCTGTCAGGCTGGAAGCTGGTATCCCAGCATCGAGACCTCGCTCCGTCATGTCATGACGACAATGGGGGCCAACTTCCTCGACGACCCCAGGCAGTCCTCCTGCGTGGGCTGCGCCAATCATATCGGCGTCATTCCATTCCTTCCGATCGTGGCCCTGAACGCCCGCAACATGTCACTGGCCTCACATTCGGGACGCAGGAACATAGTGTGCAATTGTCCCACCTGTTATTCCAACCTCAAGGATTGCAAGATCATACTCGATGGTGACTCGCCGATGCGGCACCGGGCCATGGCCGCGGTGGAGAAGGCGGGAATCGATTACAACGATTCGGTCACGATCAACCATGTGGCCGAGACATACCTGGCCAACCTGGAGAGGTTGCAATCTTTGGCCAAGTATAGCCTCAGGGGTCTGCGGGCAGTGACCCATCACGGCTGCCATTACACCAAGATCTACTACAAGGAGGTCGCCTCCGGCAACTTCGAGCTACCTACGTTATTGGACCGGGTGGTGGAGGGCTTTGGGGCCAAAGTGGTCGATTATCCGGAGCGGTCGCTTTGTTGCGGACTGGGCTTCCACCACATCATGCTCTACCCTGACTATACCCAGGCGGTCACGAGACGGAAGTACTCCGGCATCGTGGAGGCCAACCCGGACCTTCTGGTCACCATGTGCGCCGGTTGCACACTGAGCCTGGACATGTGCCAGGAGAAGCTGCTGCGCGAGCTGGGTGTGGAAAAGGACATCCCGGTGTTGAACATCTCCGAGCTCATCGCGCTGCTGCTCGGCGCCGACCCTTACAAGGTGGTGGGCCTCGACCTGCATGGCGTCCCGATCGAACCGCTACTTAAGAAGATAGGCATCCCTGGGGCGAGGGAATGAGCTTCGCTTCCACGGCCGTCTTCGTGTGCCAATGCGGCGGGAACATATCCGAGGTCGTGGACATCGCTCATGTGAAGGCTAGGCTGCACGAGGAGGGCGTGGTCCATTTCGAGGAGTACCCTTACCTGTGCTCCGAGGCCGGCCAGGAGCTTATCCGCAAGCGCATCTCCAAGGGTGAGGTGGACCGGGTGGTGATCGCCTCCTGCTCGCCGAAGGTGCACGAACATACGTTCCGGGCATGCATCGAGAACGCGGGCCTCAATCGCTTCATGCTTGACATGGCCAACATCCGGGAGCAATGCGCCTGGGTCGGTTCGGAGAAAGCCACGGAGCGGGCGGTCGACCTGGTTCGCGCCGCCTTGTACGGGGTGCAGCACGCCACCCCCATGGAGCGCTATAAGTTCACGCCGGTGAACGACGTCGCCGTGATCGGCGGGGGCATCGCCGGAATCACTGCGGCCAGGAACTTGGCCAAATTAGGAGTCAAAACATTCCTGATCGAGGACTCGCCCACCATCGGCGGCACCATGGTCAAGATCGGAAAGGTGATCTCCCCGGAGAAGCTGTCCGAGGACTGCGCCATGTGCTCCCTCTCGCCCTTGATGGGAGAGCTGGCCCACAACAAGCGGGTGGAGATACGGTCCAACACCCGGGTGGTCGGCGTTAAAGGCAAGGCGGGCGACTTCTCCCTGGAGCTGGAGTCGGGACCGTTCAGGGTGAGCCTGGAGAAGTGCCGGGCCTGTGGCCGTTGCGAGGATGTATGCCAGGCCACCGCCTTGGACGAATGGAACGCCGGTCTCGGACTCCGCAACGCCATCTACCGGCCGTTCCCCCAATCCATCCCATCCGCGTACACCATAGATACGGAGGCTTGCACGGGATGTGGCAATTGTGTCAAGGTGTGCTCCTCCCATGCCATAGACCTGGAGCGCAAGGCTCGCACCGAGGAGGTGAGGGCTGGAGCGGTCATCATAGCCACAGGACACGCGGAGATGGACCCGTCGGAGAGACATGAGCTAGGCTACAAGAAAATACCCGAGGTCCTGACCCAGATGGAGCTGGCCCGCTTGCTTGCCATCAACGGCCCCACCAAAGGGAAGCTGGAACTAAAAGGCAAGCGACCGAAGCACTTGGTCATGGTCCAGTGCGTGGGCTCTCGCGATGAGAAGCCCGGGTCCATACCGTTCTGCTCCAAGATCTGTTGCGTGGTGGCGATGAAGCATGCTAGCTACGTCCGAGAGCACTTCCCAGACACCGAGGTCACGGTGTGCTACACGGATATGCGTTCGCCAGGGATGTACGAGAACTACTACCAGGAGGCGCAGCGCCGCGGGGTGCGGTTTTTGCGCGGTCGGGTGGGTGAGGTAGTGAAGAAGGGCGGTACGGTGTTCGTCCGCGTGGAGGATACCCTGGCTCAGAAGGTCATGGGCCTCGAGGCCGATATGGTGGTCCTATCCACCGCGATCGTGCCTTCCGAGGGGACCAAACAGGTGGCCAAGATATTGGGTGTCAACACCACCCCGGAGCTGTTCGTCCGGGAGATGCATCCCAAGCTCGAGCCGGGACTGACCTCCGTGCCGGGCATATTCGTCTGCGGTACCGCTGCTGGCGCCAAGGACATCACCGAGTCCATCATGCAGGCTCAGTCGACCGCCATGAACGCCGTGGCCATGGTTCTCGATGATGTGGAGGTGGAGCCCGACTACGCCGTCATCGATGAGACTAAATGCGACCGTTGCGAGAAGTGCGTCGACATATGCGGTCCAGGCGCCATTTTTGTGGACAGTGGGGTGTCCGTGGACCCGATGTCCTGTATCGGCAAGGGGGCATGCGTGCCCCGCTGCCCCCAGAACGCCATCACGTTGCTCGGCAGCGGGGAGGAAGCCTTGCTGGCGCGAATTGATGGCTGTCTGAAGGAAGACGGCGGCAAGGTGCTGGCATTCCTGGACAACAAGATCGGTTATGTGGCGGCGGACAGCGCCGGCACGAACCGGCTGCGCTACCCGGACGAGGTCCGGATCGTCGCCGTCCCATCGGTGCTGCGCCTTAAGCCCAAACATCTGTTGTACGCGTTCAAGAAAGGCGCGAAGGGTGTGTTCCTAGGCGATGGGACGGCCAACTCATCCGACGCATCGGACGGTGACAACGTGGCCAAGCATGTGGAATGGCTGAAGATGTGTGTGGCAGAGACCGGGGTGGACCCGCGCCGCATCTATTATTATGAGGCCTATCTGCCCCACTACAAGGGCATGGTGTCTAGGCTCACGACGTTCAACGACCAGCTGCGGACATTGGACAACTGACCGCTTTTCTATGCCCTCATGACCCGAGCAAGACCTATAAATAAAAGCGAAGGCGCTGCTCAGCCCGATAGAACGGGGGATGAGCCTTGAAAGTTCTGGTGGTGTACGATTCCGTTTCGGAGGCCAAGGTCACTAAAAAGGTGGCGGAGGCCGTGGTGGAAAGCCTGAAGGCCAAGGGACATACCGTCGACTCCTTCTTCGTGGAGGAGGCGGGAAAGGCCAAGGTGCAGGACTACGACTGTCTCATCGTGGGGGCTCCCACTATGGCATGGAGGCCGTCCAAGAGGATGAAGGGATACCTGGCGGGGCTGAAGGGTGGAAGCTTTTCGGGCAAGAAGGCTGCCTCCTTCGACACACAGATGAAATCGTCGTTCAGCGGCGACGCAACCAAGCGCATGGACAAGACCCTGCAGTCGCTGGGCTTCGCCGTGCAGAGCCCTTCGTTGCTCGCGTACGTGGTGAGCGAGAACAAGGTGTACAAACTGAAGGATGGGGAGCTGGAGAGGGCGAAGGCCTGGGCCGGGGACCTGGCGGGCAAGCTGAATTGATCCGCCCAATGTAACCGACCTCACTCTTAACATAAGTGCAGCTGGGCCAACCACCTGGGGTAGCTGTAAAATGAGCCGGTGCTAATATCTGGGGCAGGGCCCCGCATGGACAGGATATCCGATGTGGAGCGAATATCTTTGATCACTGTCCCCATGTCGCCGTAGGCCTCGAAACATAAGGTCCACCAGACCCGACCATCAACGAGGCGCACCTCAGTGAGCTCGACGTTGCAGCCCCGGACAGGTATGTTCAGACCATTTGGACGGTCCAAGGGCATTTCGTCCCGACCCAGAGGTACCTCCACGGGAGGGTTGCCCGAGGTATCAAACTTGCGTAGCCATCGGGTCTTGCCCACCTTACACCTCCTTGCTTGACCGAGGTCAATACCCAGGACGGTCCATTTGCACCACAATTGGATCGGTACCGAGAATGGTCCCGGATCGCCGGTCTGGTGATGTTCGCCTATCAGGCCTTTGAACTCGAGCGGACCTTTTGGCCCCATCCTTTCGGTTTCAAGACCTTTGACCCCCCTTGCCTTGATGCCGAGCTCGCTGCTTTCTGTAACGAGGTATATGTCATATCGGGCGGGAGGACCCCCACCGGGGGAGCAGCCGTGAACTGCGGGATCGTGGAACCATTCCTTAAGTTCGAATGGGGCCTCCTCCTTCCAGAACCATCTGACCTCTGCTGAGATTAGCATCAAAGCCTCTTGAATTCTTAATGCACGAAAGCAGGGCCGAGTTCTCAGACCCTTTTCCTAAGGAACGTCGATCTCGACCCGTTGCTCCTATCACCAACGACGGACCGATTGGATAAATAATGCTTGTCCTGGGCCTGAACCATTCAAGGATGGTTGATATTCAGCTTCGATCCTTCCCCTATATTCAGAATAAACAATAGTGACACGAAATTAGCTAAATATCATTCCTCCGTTCAAGGTTTCTATCGGATCATGGGAGGTCTTAACCTGAGTAAAATGAGCATAATGGCCATACTTGCTGCGGTGTTCTTGTGCGTCTCCGTTGTCCCGTTTGCCGTCGCTGAGGATGGGAACGCAGACAGCACCGCGATCATCATCACAGACTCGCGCGAAGTCACCACGAACCTAACCGGACCGGCGGTCCAGGTGGCCGCCTTCGGCGCCTTCGCCACCAACACCTTGGTGGACATCGGTCAGCTGGAGAAGGCGGTCATCTTTGACGCCAGCTCCGAATACTCGAAGAGCGGCATCGAGGAGGTGAAGAACTACTCGGCGGACATGTTCATCACCGTCAGCAGCGCCAACAAGGACATGGTGGTTCAGACCATGCTCGGGCTGGCGGACAACGGTACCTGGAACAAGACCACCGACGTCATATTCGGTTACGGCTACTCCTATCTGGCCACATTGTGGTCGGAGCTAGAGGGTTACGGCTTCCATGTCATCACGTTCTACCCTGACTCCTATGACGGCATAGTGCAGGTCGTCGAGGACATCGAGACGGTGGTCGGTGCCGACCATGCCGTCTCAGAGAACATGGCCTATGTGAAGACCTACATCTACGAGACCTTGCTGGACAACGACATCAACGAGACGTCGGAGAAAGTGACCGCGGTCTATGTGAGCTATAGCAGCAGCGTATACAAGCTGGGCAACGGTGGCTCTGTGACCGTCGACTTCATCAACAACGCTGGCGGCAACAATGTGGCCAACGACACCTCCAAGGCCGTGCCGACCTACGCGGTCGACCTGACGGCCATCGTGCAGCTCTCGCCCGAATATGTGCTCCTGGACGGCTACTACACTGGATCGGCGGAGGACTTCTCAGAGTTGCTCGGCGACGACAGCATCCATGTCTTCAAGATGAACAAGACCTGGAACTCCTATTGCCCGGACGCCACGGTCGGACTGTGGACCGTTGCCAGCCTCTTCTATCCCCAGTATTTCGATGGCGAGGTGCCGGTCGAGACCTCCGATGACAACGAAGACAACACCATGCTGTACCTGGCGGTCGGCGCCGTGGTGGTGCTGGTCGTCGTGGCGGTGGTGGTGTTCCTGCGGAGGGGCAACAAGTGAGCTTGGCTAGCAAACCCTTTTCTCGCCCTTTCCATTAAGGTGAGGCATGGACGGCGCTGCCAAAAGGCGAAAACGGACCATCACGGTCTTCGCGGCACTGTTCGTCCTCCTTTTCGTTTTTATGGTGCTTGATCTGGCCCAGGCCTTCATACCGCTGACGTTCCGGGAGGCCCTGCTGGCGCTCTTCGGGATCGGTTCAGAGACGAACGTAATAATTGTCCAGCAGATGAACCTGCCCAGGGTGATCATGGCCTGCCTGGTGGGGGCCGGACTGAGCATCGCCGGAGCGGTGATGCAGGCGGTGTTCCGCAACCCCATGGCCTCGCCCTCCATCCTTGGGCTCTCGTCCGGGGCCGCCCTAGGCGCCGCGGTCGCCATGACCTTCACCTTCGCCTTCTTGCCGATGGTCCTCCTGGTGCCGTTGCTGGCATTCGTGTTCTGCTTGGCCACCCTGTTCCTGGTGTACTCCATCTCCCACGTGGGGGGCAAGGTGCCGACGGAGACGCTGCTCTTGGCCGGAATAGCGGTGGGCGCGTTCCTGAGCGCGCTGGTGTCGCTGCTCATCTACATAGCCGGGGATCAGATGCAGGGCATCATCTACTGGACCATGGGCAACCTCACCAATGCTGATTGGGAGAACATCGCCATCGTGGCACCGCTCATAATAGCGGGATGCATCCTCATGATCACGTATTCCAGGGAGCTGAACGCTCTCATGCTCGGCGACGCCCACGCCCTCGACCTAGGGGTGGAGGTGCGCAAGGTGCGTTTGCAATTGCTGGTGGCCTCGGCGTTGGTGACGGCGGCCGCGGTCGCCTTCGTCGGTGTGATCGGCTTCGTCGGGCTGGTGGTGCCCCACATACTGCGCATCGTGCTCGGGCCGGACAACCGCACCCTGCTGCCGGCGTCGCTGCTGGGCGGTGCCATGTTCCTGGTCATGTGCGACTACATATCCCGGGTAATATCGCCCAGTATCGGCATCCTGCCGATAGGCATCATCACAGCGCTCATCGGGGCGCCCTATTTCATCTACCTGCTGCGCAGGAGGAGGAGCGAGGTGGGATGGGACTGATGCTCAAGGTCAAGGACCTCTGCTTCTCCTACCGGGAGAGGCCGGTCCTCAAGGACGTGGACCTGGAGGTCCGCAAGGGCGAGGTAGTCGGCATCCTGGGCCCCAACGGCTGCGGCAAGACCACGCTGCTGAAGCTCATGAACCGCAACCTGCGCCCCGAGTCGGGCCAGGTATGGATGGAGGACAAGGACCTGGCGGCGGTGTCGAAGAAGGAGATCGCCCGGCACATCGCGGTGGTGCCGCAGAGCAACGAGATAAGGTTCGCCTTCACGGTGCGGGACATCGTGATGATGGGGCGCATGCCGTTCCTGCAGCAGTTCCAAGGGGAGTCTTCGGACGACGCGCGCATCGTGGATGAGGCGATGCGGAAGACGAACGTCTCCGAGTTCGCCGACCGGTACATCAACACCATGAGCGGAGGGGAGAGGCAGCGGGTCATCATCGCCCGTGCCATCGCCCAGAGGCCGGAGATAATCCTGCTGGACGAGCCGACCTTGCATTTGGACATCAACCATCAGTTCGAGGTCCTGGACCTGGTGAAAAGGCTGTCGAAGGAGGAGGGTCTGACAGTGGTCATCGTCTCCCACGACCTCCCCATGGTGGTGAAGTACTGCGACAGGATCGTGCTGATCCATGACCACAAGGTGTTCGCCGATGGTACCCCTGACGATATCCTGACCAAGGAGAACCTGAAGACGGTGTTCAACATCGACGCCGTGTTGGAGTACGACGCTACATTGAAAGCGAAGAGCGTGAAGATATTCGGCTCGTATACGAAGCAGTCCTAAGCTCGATCGATCTGCGTCCATCCTCATCATGGAGGTCCTTCTTTGACGGCACCGATGGGTTGTTTTATTCTATTTTTAATATTCAGACGGCCGTTTTACATGGCCCGGCAGGGTTGAGCTCATGACGAACACCGACCAATCGGCATTGTAACTATTATGATGGCCTCCCAGCAATACATGGACGGTGATCGTTTGGAGGAGAGCACAGATTTACGTCAGATAACGGACCGAGTCAGGGTCAAGCCGGGCAGTAAGGTCGAATTGGAAAGATACCCCAGCACTTGGCAGGACCCGGAGAGGCATATCTATCATGGGCTTGGTCTGTCAAAGAAGAACGCGAACGAACTGTTGGCCCAGAGCCAAAAGGAGATCGCTGATGCCCAGGATGTGTTCTGGGCGGACAATCGCTTCGCCCTCCTCATCATCCTCCAGGGTATGGACGCCTCAGGCAAGGATGGGATAATCGAACATGTCATGGCCGGGGTCAACCCACAGGGATGTCAGGTGACCTCATTCAAAGCGCCCACCGCCGAGGAGGTGGACCATGACTTCCTGTGGCGATGTGTGAGGGCTATGCCAGAGAAGGGCAAGATCGGTATCTTCAACCGCTCCTATTACGAGGAGGTGCTGGTGGTCAAGGTGCACCCCGGATTCTTGACGAACCAACGATTGCCATATGTCAAGTATGACAAGCAGTTCTGGGACCAGAGGTACAAGAGCATTAACGATCTGGAAGGGCACCTGGTGCGCAATGGCACCATCGTCATCAAGTTCTTCCTCAACATATCCGAGGAGGAGCAGCGGGAGCAATTGCTGGAGAGGACAGACCAACCGGAGAAACTCTGGAAGTTCAACCCCGACGACGTAAGGGAGAGGGATCTCTGGCCCCAGTACATGGAGGCCTACCGGGAGATGCTGGAGGCCACGAGCACGGAGCAGTGCCCCTGGTACGTGCTGCCGGCAGACCAGAAATGGTTGTCCCGCGTCCTCGCCGCCCTGATCGTGTCATCGGAGATCGAACGGCTTGGTCTGAAGTTCCCTGAGCCGTCGGCTGAGTACTTGAAAGAGGTGGAGGAGGCCAGGACCAAGCTCTTGAAAGGCTGAGGGCCATGACCTTGGTTGGGCAGGTTTGGCTGTCCGGGCCCAATGAAAAACGGTCCCCCAACTAGGCCTGCCAGAGCTCTTCGCTGATGATCGGCTTGCTGTCGTCCACCCTGACGATGTCGACGAACACGTACTTGCCCACCGGGATGCCTATCTCCTTGAGCTTCCTCTTGACCGCCCTCTTGGCGTCCTCATTGTTGTCGCACTCGATGGTGTCGCTGGTGACGTTGCCTGACCAGTTGATCTTGTACTCGTATTTTGACATCTGATCGCCTTGCAGAAGCAGCCCATGTAATGTTTTGTTATTATTTATTCGGTCGGGGCTGATGGTCAATTTCCATATGACCATCGGTCTTGCGATGAATGGAATGATGGGTATCGGGTTCGACCTTGGAGTTCCGATGGTGTCCATGTTATTGGTAAAGCCGCTGATGGGAGGGATGCCCGACCGAGCGGGTACCCCTTCATTCTTGAGGTCTTGTTGCTGGGCTGGGCGGCCATAGTCCTTGTAGCCTTGGTAAAAGATATGACATGCCAATTATGACAACGTTTATACCACTCGCGCTCCGTGATTGGGGACATGCCTACCACAAAGGGGAAGGGTACGAAGGATGACCCCTGGCAGTTGAGAACGCCTTCTGGGGAGTCGGAGTTCAGCGCCTATCGGGACCAGGCCGCGGACCCACCAGCCATAATTGTAAATGTGGGCAAGACCGAGCTCAGATACCATTTGAGATGTCTTGAGGACCTTCACGCGATGCTGGTGTCCCATGGGGACTGGATGCCGTTGGGAAATGCTGATGAGCAGAAACCGGCCAAGGAGGGGACCGTCGAGGCCTGGGCCCGCTCACCAGATAATCCCGTGGGGGGTTGGTATGGGCTCAAGAAAGGTCTGCGGGGGCGTTTTGCCACCTACATCCCACCTATCATGGAAGCCCTTGATCTGGCTGAGGTGGAACACAACCCAAGGAACAATCGTATGCGTTCTTCCAAATAGGACGACCGCTCGATTGTGTTTGATCTGAAAAGGGGTCGCCACGGCCGTACAAGCGCAGAATGGGCAAATACAGTGAATGTCGAACTTGCCGATTTCCCTTTCCTGCGGATCGTTAGCCGTTGTTACGGTACCCCTATAAGCCTTATATACTGGTCCCTCCCAATGAAATTTTAATAAATGGAGGAATTCTCATGCCAGACATAGTAGATTTAGCAATATCGGGCAAGTTCAACACATTGGTTGCGGCGGTAAAGGCGGCGGGCCTTGTTGATACTCTCAAGGGACCGGGACCGTTCACGGTGTTCGCGCCGACCGACGAAGCATTTGCGAAATTGCCCCCAGGGACCGTTGATGGTCTTTTAAAGGACATACCAAAGCTGAAGAACATTCTTCTTTACCACGTCGTAGCTGGAAAGGTCATGGCCGAGGAGGTCGTCAAATTGAAGACAGTTAAGACCGTCCAAGGGCAAGAGCTCAAGATCGATGCGGTCAAGTGGCATCTTCACAAGCACGTCAAGGTCAACGATGCGGACATCATCAAGGCGGACATCGTGGCCAGTAATGGTGTGTGCCATGCAATTGACACGGTCCTTATTCCCAAATAAGCAATGAACGAACAAACCGATGACCCTGTCCAAGGGTCAAACACTTTACTTTTTATCATTTAACCGTTTGATCGATGGCACTCATATTGGATGAAAAGAGGGGGCCTCATGTCACTTTTAGGGAAGGCATGTATTATGGATAAAAGGGCTAATCAAGGGTGCTTGGTTGCATCGCCTCGGAACTTCAGCCATTACATCCCGCTTGAGCCTATTTTTCCCTCCACCTCGCCTTCTTCAGACCGATCCATAGGAAGAAAATGGTCACCGCGATAAGGACGGCCCAATTGACGATAAGCAAGTTCCTGGAGACCTCCACGAAACCAATGAGGTAGTGACCGATCTGGGCCGCATATGTGGTGGGCGATAGGTAGGCCAGATAGCGCCATGGTAGCGGGATGTACTCCAACGGATAGTAGACCGGGGCCAAGGTAGTGAAGAGCAGGGACAACAGGCGGGTGAAGGCGAAGCTCTGCACGATGTCGGTGGAGAATGTGGCCAGTGCGAAGCCCAACGATATCGACATCAAGAACATGAGCAGCATGACGATGACAATGCCCAGCACCTTGACCGGCTCGATGTCCACATGGATGGAGAACAGAATGGCCAGAATGATCAGCGCCGGCGAGGCGTAGATCAGCTCCGAGAGGGCCATGCCGCCCACGTAGACCGGGGCGCTGGTGGGCGATGCCACGACCATGTCCTGGAGCTTGAAGTCGTTCTTCAGATGGGAAAGGTCCGCCTGGAGGCTGGTCCCGGCCGTGAACATGGTCATGATGAGCCCGCCCACGATCCCCACCTCCAGCAGTGCCCCGTCGCTGATGAAGAAGATGAGGGTGAGGAAGGAGAGGGGCGACAGGACGGTGATGACCAGGACCGCCGGATAGTTCTTCATCTCATAGATGGCGTTCACGAGGATGGAGGCCAGGAACTGGCTGCTGAGCCGGCTCATTCCTCCTCGACCTCCTTGCTCTCCCTGAGCTCGGGGTCCATGGCCCCGACCATGTAGGTGAAGATGTCGTCCAAGGTGACCGGGTTCACGGAGAACTGGGCCTTCCGCTCGATAAGATGGTGCGATATCTCCAGCGCCTCGTCCTTGGTGGTGAGGACCTGGACCAGGCCATTGTTCAGTGTGATGATCTCGCCCTGCACCGGCGGAAGGTCCACGCCCTTGGGGACCTTGACGCTGTACTGATGTTTGAGGTGGCCCCTTAGTTCGTCCATGTTGCCCAGGGTCAGCAACTTGCCGTCGTCCAATATACCGATGCGGTCCGCCACGCTCTCCGCTTCCTCCAGGTAGTGGGTGGTGAGGAAGACGAACCGTTCCTTGCCAAGCTCGATGAGCAATTTCCACAGGTCCTGCCTCGATATGGGGTCGAGGCCGGTGCTCGGCTCGTCCAGGAACACGAACTCAGCGTCCGAGGCCAGGACCATCGCCACCAGGACCTTGCGCTTCATGCCGCCGGAGAGGGTGCGATTGAGGCGGTCCGCCTGCTTCTCCATGCCCACCTGGGCGATGGCCTCGATGGCCTTCCTCTTGGATTCGCTGTAGCTCAAGCCTCTCCACAGCAGATAGGCGGAGACGGCCTGGACCGGCGTCATCCACGCCACCGTCCTCCCTTCCTGGGGCACGACCGCCATTCGCTCCCGCAGCTTGTTGGCGTCCGCCATTACATCGAGGCCGTCGATGGTGGCCCTCCCGGAACTTGGCTCAAGGAGCGTCGACAGTATCCTTGCTAGGGTGGTCTTTCCCGCCCCGTTCCTTCCGATCAGGGAGAAGATGCCGTGGGCGGGGATGGTGAAGTTTATGTCGGATAGGGCGGCCTTATCGCCATCGTACACCTTGGCGATCCTATCGCAGTTGATCTCACTGTCCCTGGCTATGGTCCCATTCCTCCCCACAGTTGAGACAACAGGGACGATGGACGCACCGCAGGCTCCCGCAGGAGGGGCAGGTGTACCTCTCGGCCTGTTCGGCGAGGAAGGCCTCCATACCCCGGTCCTTGATCTCGTTCAGGTTGGCGATCATGCTCATGCCATATTTGGTACGATAGCGTTTGTCCAACCGCTTCAGTCGTTGGCATGGCATCCTCTCACAATCATAACAGAAATGTGATTCATTCTTCTGGATGGTCTCGCAGTTGCGGATGATGCAGGACCGACAGCTCTCTGGTTTGTCCGTGTCATCGCCCCAGCACCCCGGGCAATGCCGCTTGGTCCGTTGGAACGCCAGGCAAAGGGCGCAGTTCATCCCACAGGGAGCCGCCATATTTGGCTCGAGCGCGCTGGGGTCGGTCCGGGTCATAGCGTTATTAGTGGCGTTCGCTCTAGTTTAATCCTTCGGGACCATGGATAGACCTTGGACCAGGGTTCCAGCTGACCCTTCCGTATCGATCGAGGCCGAAGCGAAGGATTGATGAATGGTCGCCTCCAATCCTTTAGTCATGGACTCCGACCGGGGTTGGGAACAGGTGGAATGTAGGTGCGAGACGTGCAACACCTATGATCTCAGAGGCCTTTGGAAATGCGAGTGCGAAGCCCTCAACGTTTCCAAGAACCTGGCCTGCTGGAGGTGCGAGCGGCCTCGACCGCCTGCGACGGAGGAGATACCTCCGATGAAATGAGCCGATCTCGGATAGGTCACTTGCCACCTTTTGCCAGGTTCTCCTTGACGCGGAACCTCACGATCCTCTCGATGAGATCGTATGGGATCGGTTCCCCTATGAGGAATCGCACCGTGCCTTTGGAGACCTCATATTTTGAAAGCTCCTTCTGGAAGGCTGAGATGCCAGACGAGCTGGGATAGAACCCGATGTGTGTCTTGTAGGCGGCAAAGTGCACCAGGTTGCCGTTGAGCCGGAAGGTGGGCATGCCATATCTGATCGCCTCCTCCGCTCCAGGTGCAGCGCCCTTGATGACCTCCCTCAACCTTCGCAATGTAGCTTGGACATCCGTCGGGAACAATGCGATGTACTCATCGATGTTGGAGTAATCGAGCTCGTGGTTGCCCATCTTCATGGTGCTCATTTCCTACCTGTCGTTATTTATAATTTTAGAACGGAATGGATGGGGCCCTAATTGGTATTCTCTCGGCCAATGAGGCTTAAGGCACTATTCTCCAAGGAACGGAAGAATGACGGCACAAGACATGATGCCCACTTAGGACCAGGCATTGAATGTTCCAACCGTGTCAACGACCGGGCATCCTTTGCCTCGGGTCGAATGATTTTTGCCGTAAGCCGGCGGCGATCTTCTCCGCCTTGGGGGTCGCATGGGCAAAATATCGCTTTAGGCCGCGGCAGAGGTAGTTGAGCCCTGGTTCACCATCGCGAGTTCGAATGATCCTGTTTTTGGGGCACTCCCCCCAGCAATCTTTGAGATAGGCGCACATTCTACATTGACCGGGAAGCATGTCGCCCTTGTCCTGTCCAAACCTGATCTGGGCCTCGGAGCGGACCATTTCGTTGATGCTGCGGTCCATGACGCTTCCGAGAAGATATTCTGGATAGACGAAATGGTCGCAGGAATAGACGCTACCTTCATGCTCCACGACCAACCCTCTGCCGCAGAACTCGTTGTAGATGCAGAGCTGCGCTGGCAAATTCAAATGCTGGGCCACAAGCGTCTCGAAGTGGTTGACCAACACCTTGCCCACGTCGTATTTGTACCATTCGTCGAACACCCTGGAGAGGAAACTCCCATAATCATAGGGATCGACGGACCATTCCGTGACAACGGAATTTGGAAGGCCTGGGCGAGCTTCCGGCGTACCATCTTTGGGCAGCCTCTCCGGATCTAAGGTGTTGAGGGCCTTTGATTCGAACTCACGGTATTCCACGATCGGAATGAACTGGATATAGGTGGAATCCAGCTCTTGGCGAAGAAAACGATATACCTCGAGGGGGTGTTTGGCGTTCAAACGATTTACGCAGGTGAGGGTGTTGAAAGGGATGTTGTGGCCTTTCAGCATCATGGCCGCGCTCATCACCTGGTCAAATGTCGATTCCCCTTTTTTATCGACACGATAGGCGTCATGAAGTTCCCGCGGACCATCGATGCTCAGTCCCACCAACCATTGGTTTTCTTTGAGGAACTCACACCATTCCTCGTCGAGGAGCATACCATTGGTCTGAAGGTCGTTGTGGACGATCTGTCCGGGTCTGGCGTATTTGCCCTCAAGCTCCACGACCTTATTGAAGAAATCTAGCCCCAGGAGAGTTGGCTCTCCCCCCTGCCAGGAAAACACCACCTCATCTCCCGTCACTCCTTCGATGTATTGCTGGATAAATCGTTCCAGGACCTCGTCGGACATCCGGCCTATGCCAGGCCCATCATGTAGTGCCCCCTTGCTCAAGTAATAGCAATATTGGCAATCCAAGTTACATCTAGAACCGCCGGGTTTGGCCATGATGTGGAATCTGCGTTGGGCCATTCGCAAGCGATCGACCGATAGGTCCGGGTCAGAGGTGGATCTCCGTGAATCGCCTGATGTTCGTAGATCGGCCCTTGGATATCCATCTTCCATGCCCATTACGCTCACCTCTGCTCGCAGTCCTTTCCAACTTAAATCACGTTAGTTGAGGATATTGGGATATGGCAATTCATCTGTTGAACATTGTCATGAGTGGGGAGGTGGAAGTCCTCCCTATCATCATGTGCACCTCTTTCTTGGATCGAGGTTCAATGTCCTTTGCTGCTCGATGCCTCCTGCAATGTCCGCAGCACCTCGTCCAGGTTGAACGCGGCAGGTTTCTGGCGCGGAGGGAATTTCACGAAATCCTCTATATTCTGCGCTACCAGTCCTTGCATCTCGTAGACGATATAGGCATGGGAGATGACCCAGTCGAAGTAGGTGTTGGAGTTCTCGTCAGCCCGTTCGAACGGATCTCGACGAAGGTTGAACATCTTAGGTATGCGCAGTTTCACGAACGGTTCGAACCAGCACATCAACTGCTTGGCGCGCTGCTCCATCAGGACCACCTTCCAGTCGCCCATCCGGATCGCAAGGATGTCCCCATCATCGCTGATGTAAAAGACGGATTTGCGGGGACTCTCCTTTTCCTCACCCGAAAAGTAGGGCAGCATATTGTACCCGTCGATATGGACCTTGAACGTTTTGCCCCCTGCCTTATGCCCTTTTAGCAATTTCTCAACTATGTTCGGCTCACCAGCGGCAGCCAGGAACGTTGCCAACCAATCCTGTTGGGAGACGATGCCATTTATCACCGTTCCCGCCTTGAACTTGGCCGGCCATCGCACGAAGGCTGGTACACGCCATCCGCCTTCCCAATTGGTGTTCTTCTCAGAGCGGAAAGGGGTGATGCCTCCATCTGGCCATGTGTTATAATGGACGCCATTGTCGGTGGAGTACACGACGATGGTATCATCGGCGATGCCCAGATCGTCGAGCTTGTTCAGCATTTTCCCTATGTTCTCGTCGTGTGCGACCATGACATCGTTATAGAACCCTTGGCCGCTCTTACCCTCGTGCTTCTTAGCACAATGGGTCCTGAAATGCATGGCCGACGTGTTATACCAGACGAAGAAGGGAGTGTCCGCCTTGTGCGCCTTGTCGATGAATTTGAGGGCTCGATCGGTGACCTCATCATCTATCGTCTCCATGCGCTTCTTAGTTAGAGGTCCGGTGTCCCTGATCCTCTGTCCACCTTTTCCATTCGCAAAGCAGTGTAACACCCCTCTCGGCCCGAAACGTTCCTTGAAGGCTGGGTCCTTTGGATAGTCGACATCCTCCGGTTCTTCCTCGGCATTGAGGTGATAGAGGTTACCGAAAAACTCATCGAATCCATGCATGGTAGGTAGGAACTCGTCCTTGTCCCCAAGGTGGTTCTTCCCGAACTGACCGGTGGTGTAGCC
>JACXTP010000032.1 GCA_016919625.1 Methanomassiliicoccaceae archaeon | reverse complement strand
TGCTGGTCCGAGGACCGAACACCGGCACCCGCACGCACATCAAGGGCGACGTCAGTTCCCAGTTCATCTCCTCGCTGCTCATCTCCTCCGCCGTCAAGCCAGTGGACACGGAGATCGTGCTGACCACCCCGCTGCGTTCCCGACCTTATGTGGAGATCACCATGGACATGATGGACCGGTTCGGGGTCCGGAGCGAGACGATCCCTGATGGCTTCATGGTGCCAGGTGGACAGACGTATTCACCCCAGGACTACACCGTCCCTGGGGACTTCTCATCCGCAGCGTTCCCTTTGATGGCAGGTGCACTGGCCGGCCATGCCAAGGTGCTGCACCTCGACAAGCAGGACCGGCAGGGGGACAAGGTGGTGCTGGACATATTGAGCCAATTCGGCGCCCCGGTCCACTGGGTCGGGGACGCCGTCGAGACGTCCCGGGTGCCGCTGGTCGGCAATGAGGTGGACCTTTCCCAGGCCCCGGACCTCTTCCCGATAGTGGCGGTCATGGCCACTCAGGCGGTGGGGGTCACGGTCATCAAGAACGCTGAGCATGTCCGTCTCAAGGAATCGGACCGCATCGCCGCCACCGTGGAGTTCCTGGGCCGCATGGGTGCGGAGGTGGAGGAGAGGAGGGACGGTTGCATGATCAAAGGGCCGTGCAAGCTGCGCGGCGCCTCGGTGGATTCCCTTGCGGACCACCGCATCCTCATGGCCGCGGCCATCGCCACCCTGGTGGCGGAGAGCGAGAGCGTCATCACCGATGGCGATTGCTTTAAAATATCGTATCCGGGTTTCGTGGAGGACATGACCGCCCTGGGGGCGGACCTGGAGTTGATCCCCTGAACACCATCGGAACCTCGTTCAAGATCACCATATTCGGTTCTAGCCACGGTGAGGGCGTCGGCTGCGTTCTGGACGGGGTGCCTCCGGGAATGGTCCTGGACCTGAATCTGCTAAGGGAGGAGATGGACCTGCGCCGGCCCGCGCCAGGCATCGGCACGCCCCGACAGGAGGATGACGAGGTGGAGATACTTTCCGGGGTCAAGGACGGAATGGCCACCGGCGGGGCGCTGACCATGTTCGTGCGCAACCGCGACCGGGACAGTGACAAATACAAACAGTTCCGCGACAAGCCTAGGCCCGGGCACGCCGACCAGACCGCGGTCGCCAAGTACGGCGAGTGCCACGATATCCGTGGAGGAGGCCAGTTCTCCGGCCGGATGACCGCCGCGCTGGTGGCCGGAGGGTCGGTCGCCAAGCAATTGCTGGCAGAGCATGGCATTGTGGTGGCCGCCTATACCGAGAGCATCGGCAAGGTGGTGGATGCCAGGAGGCACGGCATCCAGGACATGTTATCCATTGCCCGTTCCAATGACCTGCGCGCCGCCTCGGAGGACGTGATCGAGGCGATGCGCGAGGAGATCCTCGGGGCTCGAGAGGAGGGGGACAGCATCGGCGGAGTGGTGCATTGCCTCATCGATGGTGTGCCGGTCGGACTGGGCGAGCCCTTCTTCGATACAGTGGAGGGTGAACTGGCCAAGATGATGTTCGCCATCCCCGCGGTCAAGGGCATCGAGTTCGGTGCAGGCTTCCGGGCGGCCGCCATGCGTGGCTCGGAGCATAACGACCCGTTCGTGGTGGTGCAGGGACGCCTCCGCACGGCAAAGAACGACGCCGGGGGCGTGTTGGGCGGCATCAGCAACGGCATGCCCATCGAGTTCCGCATCGCCATCAAGCCCACTGCGTCCATAGCCAAGGAGCAGCGCACCGTGGACCTCAAGAAGATGGAGGAGACCTCACTCGCCATCGAGGGAAGGCATGACCCCTGCATCGCCCCAAGGGCGGTGGCGGTGGTGGAGGCAGCGGCCGCCCTGGTTATGGCGGACCTAAGCATACGAGGTGGTATAATTGACTGAGAAGGTGGACGGCATCCGCTGGAAGATCGAGGAGCTGGACAACCAGATCTTGGATCTCGTGAAGAAGCGGATGGAAGCGGCGTTGGCCATGGGCAAGACCAAAGTGGAGAAGGCCCTGCCGGTGCGGGACATGCGAGTGGAGGACCAGGTCGTGGCCCGTTATTGCCAGAGGGCTAGCGAGGTGGGCATCAGCGAGGACGCCGCCGCCGAGATGGCCCAGATACTCATCCGCGAGTCGGTGGAGGCCCAGGCCCGACTGCCCCGCCCCATGGGAGCGGCCCGCAAGGTGCTGGTCATTGGGGGGGCGGGTCGGATGGGACTATGGTTCGCCCGCTACATGGCGATGCGCGGACATCATGTACAAGTGCATGATGTCAAGCCCACCAAGGATTTCCCCATGGTGAAGGACCTGACCGGGGCCATACGCAAGGCGGAGGTGGTGATAGTGGCGGTGCCCATATCCGAGGCGGACAAAGTCATGCGCCAAGTGATCAGGTCCCAGCCCACCGGCCTGGTCTTCGACATAATGTCGGTCAAAGGACCGGTCGTGCCAGCGCTCCGCGAGGGTGTGGAGGAGGGCGTGATGGTGTGCAGCGTGCACCCCATGTTCGGACCGGACGCGCTCAGCATGTACAGCCGTAACATAATAGTGTGCGACTGCGGGTCGCACCGGGCGGTGGCCGAGTTCAAGAACCTGGTGGATGGCATGGGGGCTAAGGTCACCGAGATGATGGTGGAGGATCACGACCCCCTAATCTCATTGGTGCTGGGTCTGTCCCACGCGGTGAACATATCCTTCTTCTCCACCCTGAAGGAATCAGGCGTAGACTTCAATACGTTGGAGGCAATCTCCTCGACCACATTCAAGAGGCAGGTGGCGATCAGCAAGAGGGTGTCGCTGGAGAGCCCACACCTCTATTACGAGATCCAACACGAGAACCCGCACACGGCGAGGTGCTTGGAGATGTTCGAGATGGTCGTCAACCAATTGCGTCTGGCCGCCACGGCCGACGACGACGCGGCGTTCGTAAAGCTGATGGAAGAGGGCAAGGGGTATTTCGGAGAGGATTGAATTGGCAAAGATACAGGTCGCGGTCCTAGGAGCGACGGGAATGATCGGGCAGAGGTTCGTCCAGCTGTTGGAGGACCATCCCTGGTTCGAGATCGGAGGGCTCTATGCCTCCGAGCGCTCCGAGGGTAAGAAGCTGCGCGAGGTCATGCGCGTCAAGGACATCCACCTCAAGGAGGACACCCTGGATAGACGCATCGAACAGCTTGACGCCAAGGCCATCGCCGGCCGGTGCCGGGTGGCATTCTCTGGGCTCCCCACGGAAATAGCCAAGGACGCGGAGTCCAACTTGGCGGAGGCGGGGGTGGCGGTGTTCTCCAACGCGGCCTCGCACCGCATGCGGGATGACGTGCCATTGCTCATCCCAGAGGTGAACCCCGATCATCTGGACCTCATCAAGGGCCAGGCGACCTTCGCGAAAGGGGGGTTCATAGTCACCAACGCCAACTGCTCGACCACCGGTCTGGCCGTGCCGATGAAGGCGCTGGACGTTGCTTACGGCCTGTGCTTCGTTTGCGTCTCCACCTATCAGGCAGTCTCGGGCGCCGGTTATCCGGGGGTGCCGTCCCTGGACATACTGGGCAACGTCGTCCCTCACATTAAGAACGAGGAGGAGAAGATGGAGATCGAGATGCACAAGATGTTGGGTAAGATGACCCCCAAGGGCATCGTCAACGCCAACTTCGACATGGTGGCCTCCTGCGCCCGCGTCCCGGTCATCGATGGCCACACCGAGTCTGTGGTCCTGCAGATGGATAGGACTCCTAGCGTTCCGGAGATCATCGCTACCTTGAGAGCATTCCAACCTGCGCCCCAGGAGCTGCATCTTCCCACCGCCCCCACCCAGGCCATCATAGTCCGCATGGAGGACGACCGGCCTCAGCCTCTCTGCGACGCTTATGCCGGCGAACCGGCCCGGGCCAGAGGAATGGCGGTCTCCGTTGGAAGGGTGAGGCAAAGCGGCAAATACACCAAATTGTGGTTGATATCGCACAACACGCTCCGGGGAGGAGCGGGCGGTTCGGTGATAAACGCCGAGCTGGCCAAGGCGAAAGGGTATCTGTGAGGTGAAGGGATTGAAGCGAACCGTGGAGGAGATCAACGCCCGCATCAAGAGCGGGGACGCCGTCGTGCTCACCGCCGAAGAGGCCATAGAGCTGGTCAAGAAGGTAGGCGTGGAACAGGCGACCAAGGAGGTCGACGTGGTCACCACTGGGACCTTCGGGGCCATGTGCTCCTCCGGCGCTTTCATCAACTTCGGTCATTCCGAGCCCCCGATCAAGATGGGCAAGGTCTGGCTCAACGACGTGCCGGCCTATGGCGGCCTGGCGGCGGTGGATGCGTTCATCGGCGCCACCGAGCCCTCCACGAACGGACGGGCCGATTACGGCGGTGCCCATGTCATCGAGGACCTCATCGCGGGGCGGTCGGTCAAATTGAAGGCAACCTCCCAAGGCACGGACTGCTATCCTCGCAGGGACATCGAGACCTTCATATCCCTCAAGACGGTGAACCAGGCATACCTGTTCAATCCCAGGAACGCCTATCAGAACTACGCCGCCGCCGTCAACTCGGGAGAAAAGACGCTCTTCACCTATATGGGAAAGCTTCTTCCCAACCTCAAGAACTGCACCTATTCCAGCGCGGGGCAGCTGTCGCCTCTCCTGAAGGACCCCAACCTGCGCACCATCGGCATCGGTACGCGCATATTCCTGGGAGGGGCCCAGGGCTACGTCTCCTGGGAAGGGACGCAGTATAAGACGAATGTCCCCCTGCGTAACGGGGTACCCTCGGCCTCCGCGCGATCGCTGGCGGTCATCGGCGATCTGCGCGATATGTCCACGGATTATGTTCGGGCATTGGAGATGCACAAGTACGGGTTCACGCTTGGACTGGGCATTGGCATACCCATCCCGGTCCTGGACGAGGACATGATGAGGACCTGCGCACTCACCGACGAGCAGCTCTTCGCCCCGGTGGTCGATTACGCGCTGCAGTCGAGGAACCGTCGCCCGGTCCAGGAGGTCTCCTACGCCGAGCTTCGTTCCGGGACCATAACCGTCAAGGGCAAGAAGGTGCGAACCTCGGCCCTGTCCAGCTACTTCAAGGCCAGGCAGGTGGCGGTAGAGCTGAAGCGTAGAGTGGAGGAAGGGGAATTTATGCTCTCCCAGTTCGTGCAGGCGCTGCCGCATGAAAAGGCCACCCGACCGCTCGACGTCCGGTCAAAAGAGGAGGTGCTGTGATGGGCAACAGCCGTTTCATGCTCATGTTCACCCCCGACCTAGTGAACGAGCCCATCACCTATCGCATGGTGAAGGACTTCGACCTCAACATCAACATCCTCAGGGCGGAGATCGACGATAATGGCGGCCGTCTCATCATCAACTTCGAAGGGAGCCCGCAGCAGATCAAGCAGGCCCTGAAGTATCTCACTGACAACAAGGTGCAGGTCAAGGAGCTGGTGGAGTACGTCCGGAAGGACAGCGAGCGCTGCACCGATTGCGGCATGTGCGTCTCCATCTGCCCGGTCATGGCCTTCCAAGTGGACAAGGTCACCTGGAAGGTGGTGTTCCTGAACGACAAGTGCATCGCCTGCGGCATGTGCGTCGACGCCTGCCCCTCGGCGGCGATGAAGCTGGGCCAATGATCGTTCGTGAGCATTTCGAACTGGGCGAGACCGCGGTCACCATCGTCGCCGATGCCGAGCATATCAAGTACGCCCAGAGGGCCATCTTCGAGGCTCGCCGGGACCTGCAATCGTTCATCGTCTCCGACCCTTTCTTCCAGCTCACCTTCGAACCATATCGGGCGCCGGACGATGCGCCGGCCATCGTCAAGGAGATGTGCCGCGCCGCCACCACCGCCGGGGTGGGACCGATGGCCGCGGTAGCGGGGACCTTCGCCCAACATGCGGTCAGAGCCATGAAGGAAAAAGGGGCCAGGCACGCCATTGTGGACAATGGTGGGGACATTGCCCTACTGACCGAGGAGGAGACCGCTGTGGGCATATACGCCGGACAATCGGTCTTCCGTGGATTGGCCTACCTGGTCCCAGCGACGCATGGGATCTATGGGATTTGCACCTCGTCCGGGACGGTGGGCCCGTCCATATCGCTCGGTAGGGCCGATGCGGCCACGGTGTTCGCCACGGACGTGGCGCTCGCAGATGCCTGTGCCACCGCCCTGGGAAACCTGGTGGTGGACGAGGACGAGGATACCTTGGGCGATGCGGTGGAGAGGATCGGCTCCCTGCCCGGGGTGGACGGCTGCGTGGTCATGATCGGAGAGCATATGGCCATGCGGGGCAAGGTGCCTGAGATGATGCGTTGCACCGACCCTCGGTACAAGGTGTCGGAACGACTATTTTAACCACCGACACTAATGGGTATAAAAACCTTGAAGTATGGCGGGCTCATTGTCCGGCCTGCGACTGGTGAGCAGATGGCATTGAAATTGGCCATACCGAACAAGGGCAGGCTGAACGAGAGGACCGTTCAGATCCTGAAACTAGCGGGCCTGGACTTCGAGGACGCGGACGAGCGCAAGCTGTACGCCAACGTGAAGCGCCGGGACATCACCGTGATGTTCCTTCGCGCTGCCGACATAGTCCGTTTCGTGCATTCAGGGGCGGTGGACCTAGGAGTCACCGGCCGGGACCTGGTGCTCGAGGCCGGAGCCGATGTGCTCACCCTGCATGACCTTAACTACGGACACTGCCGCCTCTCCCTGGCAGCCCCTGATGCCTTAGGCATCCAGAGCGTGAGGGACGTAAAGGATGGCAGCATAATCGCCACCTCGTTCCCGAACATGACCAGGAAGTTCTTCGCCGCCAACGGCAAGAGGGTGGAGATAGAGGAGATCTCGGGAGCGGCAGAGATAGCCCCGCACCTCGGAGTGGCGGACATGATCGTCGACCTCGTCTCCAGTGGGTCCACCCTCAAGATGAACCACCTGAAAGAGGTGGCGGTCATCGCGGAGTCGCAGGCGGTGATCATCGCCAACCGGAAGGCCTACGCCGAGCGCCAGGAGGAGATGGACGAACTGGTGGCGGCCATCCGCAGCGTGCTGGACGCGGAGAACAAGAAGTATCTCATGGCAGATGTGCCCACCGCCTCCCTGGAAGAGGTGAGGCGCTTCTTCCCAGGCATCGCCGGGCCGACCATCATGAACATCATGGGACGGGATGACGTGGTGGCCATCCATGTGGTGATCGACAAGGACAAGGTCTACGACGCGGTGGTGCGCTTGAAGAAGATGGGGGCGACGGGGATTCTGATCACCCCGATCGACCGCATGGTCCCCTGAGGTGAGGAGATGGACCAG
>JACXTP010000031.1 GCA_016919625.1 Methanomassiliicoccaceae archaeon | reverse complement strand
GTACGACCTGGAGCACGAGCTGGAGCCAGAGGACGATGCCTTCGTAGAGGACGCCTCCCTTTTCCTGTGCAATCTCAAGGTGGTGTTCACTGCATTCAATAATGCCTTAGCGAGGGCGAAACGGGAACATAATGCACTGGACTTCGACGACATCCTACTGGCAGTGCGAAGGCTCCTGGAAGGGTGCTTGGATGTGCGTCGCACCCTGGCCGGGCGTTACCGATACATCCTGGTGGACGAGTTCCAAGATACGGACAAGGTGCAGGTGGACATCATCAGATTGCTGCTCGAAGGCGATCGAGACAAACTTTTCGTGGTGGGGGACGCCAAGCAGTCCATCTACCTGTTCCGCCAGGTCGACGTCTCGTTGTTCAAGGAGATGCAGGACTTCATCCGGGGAGAGCTCTCCGGAGAAACGGTGGATCTGGACGTGAACCATAGAAGCACGTCCCAGGTGGTAGGTTTTGTGAACACCCTGTTCGACCGCCTGATGGACCGGGAGGACCGCCCCTGGGAGTTCCGTTATTCAAGGATAGAGGCCTCCGCGGAAAGGAGGGGCGACGAGGGCAGCGTGGAGCTGCTTCTGGTCCCATCGGCTGCAGAGGGAGTGGACGAACGCATGGCCCAGGCCGAGGCGGTGGCCCGTAAGGTATTATGGATCGTTCGGGAGGGGGGGCTCAACGTCTATTGGGACGGAAGGGACCGGACCGCCGTACCGAGACCGGCGCGGTTCAAGGATGTGACCATTCTATTGCGTGCTCGCACCAACCTACGCTTTTACGAGAAGCAGCTCCGTGACCATGGCATCCCTTACCATGTCCATGCTGGGGTAGGGTTCTTCGCCAGACAGGAGATAATGGACGTCCACAATGTGCTGCGTTTCCTCAACAACCCTCTGGACGACGTTTCGCTGTATGGGACCCTGCGTTCGCCCTACCTCGGCCTATCGGACCTGGACCTGTTCTGGGTATGCGAGGGGAGCAAGGGGCCCTTGTGGTTGAGGCTCAAGGCCCGAGCCAGCTCCGACCCACGGTCGGAGAGATGCTGGAGGCTTTTGAACCAATGGGTGGAGGCATCGCGAAGGGTGCCGGTGAGCGACCTGCTCACCATGGTGCTGGATGGATCAGGCATTTTCGGTGTCTATTCCGGCCTGGATGACGGAAGACAAATGATCGTCAATCTAGAGAAGCTCCGGGCTTTGGTCCGGAAGGCCCAGTCAGAGGGATTCTTCTCGCTTTCCGATCTTGCCGAGATGCTGCGTTTCCGGTCGGAGGAGGACCTCAAGGAAGGTCAGGCGCAGCTTGACATGGAAGGGGAGGACGCGGTCAGCGTGATGACAGTCCATGCCGCCAAGGGATTAGAGTTCCCCATAGTGCTAGTCCCCGAACTCGAGTCACCTGGAATGCAGGAGCGCGATCTGGTTTGCGTCGAAGAGGGGGAAGGCATAGGACTGAAGGTGCCTCACCCAGGTACAATGGAGATGCGAACGTCCGCTCTCAAGCGGAGACAGGACCGGAGATTGGCGGAGAAGGAACTGGAAGAGAGGAAGAGACTGTTCTATGTGGCCTGCACCCGGGCGAAGGACCATCTGGTCCTTTGCGGACATAGACCTGAACCGCGGAGACTGGACAGGGAAGGCAAAGATTGGATGGTCTGGACCTGGCAGGCGTTAGGACTGGATGATAACGATTTGAAGGCAGGAGGAAAGTTGTTGGGAGAGGTGGAGGACGTGGTCACCCTTCGAATCACCACAGCTGCCCCTTTCACCGTTGCAAGGGCGGAGGAGCCTGGACCATTGGTCATACCCAGCGATTGGCCCGCATGGCAGCCCGCCCGACCTCATCCGGTCGAACCGGCACCAAGAATGGTGCTTAGGCCCTCTCGAGGTTTGGAACCGGCCACGCCTTTGGAGGATGTCAAAGGGTTCGCCATCTCAGCGCGCACCGAGACGCCAGAGATGCGTGGTGAGATCGCCCACGAGGTCTTGCAGGGAAAGGACGCCACCATGGTCCTCATAAATTTTGGTCAGGAGGACCCTAGAGGCGAAAAAGCCCGTAAGCTCACCGAGGTCAGGGAACGCTTCCTGAACACCCCGCTCATGCGGGATGCGGAGGTGGACCGTAAGGAGCAGGCCTTCGAGATCGTCCTGGACGAAAAAATGTGCATCGGACGAATGGACCGATTGGTACGTACCAGGGATGGTCAGTGGTATTTGATCGATTTCAAGACAGGGATGGTTTCACGCTCCAGGGCGAAGGATAAGGTCAAGGAGCACGCGCCCCAGATGGCGATATACCGTCGGGCGGCCGAAGCTATCGTAGGCCATCCGGTACGGTCCATGATCTATTTCACGGACGGGGCTTTCTTCGAGGAGGTTCGGTAGTCCACCTCTGGTCGGGAAAGAAAAGGACAGAGGCTTCATCGAAGGGGAAATACGATGAGGCCTTTGTTAAGTGGTTTGGGACCACGGCGCCGAGAACCACGTTCACGGCCATGCTGAGGTCGGTGGCGCTCACTGCCTCCTGCGCGTCCCCAGGCGGATGGCGATGAAGGCAACGACGAACAGCCCCACCAGCGCGATCCAGAACATTGGGTTTGTCAGCAACGACCCCCCTGTACCAGGCAGATCGGTCTCATAACCCGCACCCACGACCCTCTGGACTGGGGCGGAGGGGCCTTCGCCTTCTTCGAAGACGGCTGTCACGGAGTAATAATTGCCCTCCCCTCCCTCGAGATCGATGAAGGTGCGCACATCCCCATCTACGGTGGCGATCAATACTAGGTCTCCCGAGCTAGTGCCGCGATAGATTTTATAGCTCAAGGGCAGGTCGGAGGGGGCCTCCCAGGCCAGCTCCACTTGTCCCAAGACCATCCGCGCGGCGAGGTCCTGGGGCATCATAGGGTCGTCGATGGGGTCAAGCTCCCGGGAATTGGAGACAGACTCGGTCATCTCCCCCTCGCCCAAAGCGTTGTAGGCGGCGACCCAGTATCGATATGTGCGGCCTGGCAAGGTGGTATGGTCCACATAGTTGGAATCATCGACCGTGGCCAGAAGCTTGGGGTCATCCTCGTTTACGCTCCGATATACGCGGTAGCCCAACAGACCGGCCGTGCCCTCCGTGACCGGTTCGGACCATGTGAGCGTCATCAGTGTCCCTTCCGTCGTCACCTGCAGCCCGACTGGCATGCCAGGGAGGCTGTCAGCATCGGCAGGCCTGGATGCCGATGCCGAGGATGATGCCGTCACCTCGCCCTCCGCGTTAACCGCCCTTATCTGGTAGTAATAGGTCACGCCCGGAAGGGCGCCCTTGTCCAGATAGGCAGTGTCGTTCAGCTCCTTCACCATGGCTGCGTATGCCATGTCCGCGGCCGTGCTCCTATAGACCTTGAAACCTGACAATTGGTCGCGGTCCGCGAATGGATAGTTCCAGTCCAAGGCGATCCCGTCCGGGGCAGCCATGGCGCTCAATCCCTCCGGGGCAGATGGCAGATCGGATCCCTCGTTGGGGATCGAGACCTCCATAACGCTGGAGAGAGGACCCAGCTCATCGTCGTAAAGAGCCCCGATACTATATCGATAGGTGTGGCCAGGAATCAGGTCGTTGTCCTCGTAACCTGGTCCTGCGACGTCAGCCATGATCTCGGCTGACCCCGCCCCTATGGCACGGAATATCCGATAGGCCGTCGGTTCGGACCCCGTGGGTGCGGACCAGTTCAGGTGGACCGAACCAGCGTTCAGCTGTGCGGAGAAGGATCGAGGCGGCCCCATCGTATATGGCACCAGGACCGAGTCCTCATCGCATTCTGGACCGACGCCCAAGGAGTTCATGGCCTTGACCCGGTAATGATAGGTCTTCCCTCCCTCCACCTCTTCATCGATGTAGCTGAGCATGGAAGAGGTCAGGGGGACGATGGTCTCGGTGGCACCAGGAGAGGACCCTCGGATGAGGAGATATCCCGATATGGGCAACCCACCGTCGGAGAGCGGGGCGGACCAGCTGACCAGGACCTCGCCTGGGAAGGTCTCGAGCTCGAGGTCGAGCGGGGCCGAAGGCAAGGCCACCACCGCCAGGGAGACCTCCTCGCTTGCCACGCTGTCGCCCACGCTATTGTTGGCCTTGACCACGTAATAATAGGTCGATCCGGCGGTCACAGTCCCATCGGAATAATATGTTTCGAGTGTGGTCCCCAGAAGGGTCTCCTCTCCGGCGGCGGTGCCTCGGAGCACCTTGTAACCGATGATCGGACTGCCTCCATCAGCTTCCGGGATGGCCCATTGAAGCGTGATGGACCCATCGACCAAAGATGCCTGGAGAGCGGTGGGCGGACCCGGGGGCAACGGTTCGCTTCCATTGTTCGCCGGTATCAGGACAGAGCGCACCACCTCGGCGTTCCCGGCCTGGTCATGACTATGGTAGAAAAGCGTGTGGGCCACATAGGGGTCGGGTATGGTGATCAGTTCCCTATAGACCATATCTGTCCCGGTGTCGAACCGATAGTGGATGGAGGCCAGGCCGCTCGTGGTGTCAGTGCCGGCCAGGGACACCAGCCCATTGTCGACCTGGTGCGAGGTAGTCGGGGCCACTGTATCGATGCCTATCGAAATCGACCGTTGCGTTTCGACGTTGCCCGCTTTGTCTATGGAATAATATTGCAGTTGATGGACCCCGTCGCCCATGACGATGAACGCTCCGGCGGGGACGGACCAGGCACCACCATCCAGAGAGTACCAAATTCGCTCCACACCGCTAGCATCGTCGCCAGCGGTAAGGACTGCCGACACTGCGCTCCGGTACCAGCCTGAGCTACCCTCGGTCCCGACCAGCCCTATCGTGGTGCTGGGGGCGGTCTCGTCGTCCGCGCCGACGGTACGGGAGCGGGCACCCTCCAAGTTCCCCGCGACATCCATTGCCCGGTAATCCACATTGTGGGCTTCCCAGAGCGGGCTGAGTGTGAAGGCAGTGTTGTAGGTGGTCCAGGTTCCGCCATCCACACGGTACTCAATATAGGAAAGGCCGCTCAAGGCGTCACTCGAATACAGTGACACCGTGCCCCCGGATACGGAGGATGAGCTGGTGGGTGCGGTACGGTCGATCTTTATCCGCACGCTCTTCACCGCCTCGGAGTTGCCATTGCTGTCCAGGGAGTAATACTCCAAGGTTCGGTCGCCCTCCGTGGAAGAACTGAAGGACGAGGAGTAGGTGCTCCAGGAGGAGGAGCCTTGCCAACGGTAATAGGTGCGGTAGACGGACGTGTCATCGCTGGCGGAGAGCGTGATCGTCACGGTGGAACGGAACCAGTTGGACCCCCCCAAAGTCCCTGTCACTGTGACTGATGTGGTGGGCGGCGTGGAATCTGCGGTGCCGACCTGCATGGACCTGACGTTCTCGGTGTTGCCGGCCCTGTCCATGGAATAGAAATAGACGGTATAGACCTGCCCAGCCGCTCCGGCGCTGAATGGTGAGGAATAGGTGCTGAAGCCACCGGAGCTGCCCACCCGGTAATAAATGGAGCCCACGCCGCTGGTCGCATCGCTGGCGGAAAGGGTCACGGAATAACCGGATGCGCTTCCGTTTGTGATCGGTTTGACGGTGTCGATCTTGAACGTTACGCTCTTGACGGACTCGGTGTTGCTGGCCATATCGATGGAGTAGAACTCGACGGTATGCGTCCCCTCACCACTCACAGTGAAGGCGCTGGAGTAATCGGTCCAAGTCCCCGAGTCGATGCGATAATGGCGGGAGGAAATGCCGCTGCTATCGGTGGCGGTAAGGGTGACCGTGACCGAACC
>JACXTP010000030.1 GCA_016919625.1 Methanomassiliicoccaceae archaeon | reverse complement strand
TTGTGGTGCAAGATATCCCCGCAATAGTCTAGGTACATCTTGCACAGGGCTCTGGACACTGATTCGGCCAAGCCGTCCGAGATGCTGTCCGGGTGCCCGATTCCCTTACGCTCCACCAGCTCTACGCGCTGCTTCTCGATGGGGGTGAGGCTGACGCCTTCGACTATGATGTTCTTATTTGCTTTCTTGACCGCCGGCTTCTTCGGTGCCGCCGCCTTCTTGACAGATTTCGCCATGTGCATTTCTCCGTGGATCTCTCGGGCCATTTGGTTGAAACCCAACTGGATGGCCCTCTAAAGGGATGAATGGCTCGTAATTTATTACCCTGATTTAAGCATGATTGACTCAATTATTCATATATGAATAAATCATATTCACTGATCATATGAAATTCCCGGAGGAGACGGAGATCAAGCGGATGCGCAAGAACCTGGACCTCACGCAGTCCGAACTGGCCGCCATATCCGGGGTGTCCCAGTCCACCATCGCCAAGATGGAGAGGGGGGCCATCAAAGGCAGTTACGAGGCGGTCACCCGCATCTTCACCGTGCTGGAGGAGGAGATGGGGAAGCGCAGTCGCACCAGACAGGCAAAGGACGTGATGTCCGAGGACGTGATCAGCATCCAGGTCAAGGACACCACCCGGCACGCATCGGAGATCATGCGGCAGACCGGTTATTCCCAGCTGCCCGTTTTCGACGGAGTCCAGCATGTGGGGAGCATAACCGAGTATGACATCCTTTCAAGGCTCCAGGACGGGGCGCGCATGGAGGACCTCAGTGAGCTCGGTGTGGGGTCGATAATGTCAGCCACCTTCCCCATCGTCAATGAGGACACCCCGGTGGACGTGGTAACCTCACTGCTATCGTCATCTGACGCTGTGCTCGTCTCTAGGAAGGGGATGATCGTGGGCATCATCACCCGCTCGGACGTGCTGAAGTTGATCTGATGAGCCGGTCATTGCCTTCGCACTTCGACGGTCAAAAGGTCGACGCCAAGGTATGTCTCCGGGAAATACCTCCTTGCCTCCTCTAGCAACGGTGAAGGGTCCTCATATCTTCCAGAGAAATGGACCAGATAGAGCTTCCTTATCCCGGCCTCGGCCGCGAATCGCCCTGCCTCCTCCGCCGTCGAGTGCCCGAACGCCTTCGCCTTTTCCTTCAGGTCGGAGGCGACCGTGGCCTCATGCACCAGCAGGTCGGCGCCCCGGGCGGCCTCTAAAAGGCGTGGGCATGGCCGCGTATCGCCAGAATAAACCATTTTGAGGCCGTTCCTCCGAGGGCCCATGACCGATTCTGGCTCCACCACCATGTTCCCTACGGTCACCGCCTCACCGTTCTGAAGCCTCGCGAAAAGTGGCCCCTCAGGCACACCAAGCTCCTTGGCCTTGTCAGGCATGAACCTTCCTGGCATAGGGTTTTCCTCGAAGACGTATCCTAGCGCCGGCACCGTGTGCTCTACCTCCACCGCCCTCACGGTGAAATCATCACCCTCGATCGCATCCCCACCCTCCAGCTCAACCGTTTGGACGTCGAAGCCCAGATCATAGTATCCCAAGCCCAGCACCGCTGCCATCAAACCCTTGATCCCCTCTGGACCGTACACTATGAGCTGCCTCTCCCTGCCATTGAAGTTCATCGACTGGATGAGCCCGGGCAGTCCCAGGAAATGGTCCCCGTGGAGGTGGGTGATGAATATCCTTGTCACCTTCATGTAGGAGAACGAGGAGCGCATGAACTGACGCTGGGTCCCTTCGCCGCAATCGAAGAGCAGCACCTCCGGCCCGTGCCTGAGGGCGAGGGACATGGTGTTGCGTTCCGGCGTGGGAACGCTCCCCCCTGTGCCTAGGAATAGTAGTTCCACGTCATCGGCATCGTTCAGACAGGATTAATTCCTTTGCCGAGCGAGCTATCGACCTTACGGCTGGAAACATAGAACACGATCAGTCCGAGAATGGCTAGAACGGTGGCGATGTACATGGCCCCATGGTAGCCATAGATATAGGCGGCGACGCCGCCGCAGATCGCCCCGATGATGGCAGATATGCTTAGCGACGATTGCAGGAGTCCGGCACTGGTCCCTTTCTCCTCGTTCCGCTCCATCACGTACTTGACGCTTCCCACATAGAGGCTCGACCATGCCGCGGCGATGGTGATCTGGGCGGGGATGATCTGCCAAGCCTCGGTGGCCAGAGTATAGGACGGGAACGTGATGATCGAGAAGACAAAGCCCGCCGCCACCAGCTTCTTGGAGCTGAAACGGTCCACGATGTTCATGAATACGAACTGGGCCACCGCGTTCACCGCATATATCGTTCCAATGAACCACGGTGCCGCACCCAGGTCCTGGAGGAACAATGGGTAGATGACCCATATCATGTTCGCCCCGGTGTGGCGGAACATTACCGAAAGGTATACCGGATAGTTCCTTCGCAATATCTCCTTGGGGAAGAATGGCACCTTGTGGTGCTTCTCCGTCGGAAATGGAATGAGCAAGGATATCGTGAAGGCCCCGAACATGAGGATAGAGCAAGCCAGGAAGATCTCGTAATAGATGGAGATGACACCGGCCAAGAACACGCCTAACCCAAAACCCAGGCTACCGTATGCCGAGAACTTTCCCACCTTCTTGTCCGAATCATAGACATGGGCGAGCAATGCGGAGGGATAGATGCCTGCGCACAGGCCTATCAGCAGCCTAACCAAGGCCAAGCTGGTCACACCGTCGGCGAAGATGAGCATGAATATGGCCAGGGATGTCAGGGCCAGGCCGACCTGGAGGATCATTTTCCGACCATGGATGTCGGAATAACGCCCGAAATAATACGAAGAACAGAAGAGGGCCGCACTGAATGAGGCGGTGATCAAACCTATCTCTATCGTATTGGCGCCGAACTCATCTCGTAGAAGGTTGGGTATGAGGAGCGCCGAGCCTGACAGCGACGCGCTGGAGAGCATCTGCACCCATGAGGCTTTCCCCCCTCCGACCATGTAAGGATCACGCCTTCATGACCGTTCAATGACCTAAGCTGTCCAACTTACGGTCCTTTTTGCTGCGCTTCTTGTACTCCTTGTAATGATCCTTGCACAGATGTGCCCGGCGGGCTCCTTCCATGATGTCAAGCCCCGCCTCGCTCGCAGCGTCGGTGGATATGGACCGTTCCGCAGCCTTACCACATGCCTTGACAGTGCAAAGTTCTTCCTGGCGCTCTGGGGACTTATGTTCCGCCATGGCCTTGAAATCGCACAAGCATTATAAAAATCCTGTCGCTGGCCAACCCGCCCTACGGCAGGTTTATTTTAGTTCAGGTGGAATACCGTCCGAGAACATGAAATGCACACCAACCCAATGCACCATAAAGCGGATCCTTGTGGCAGTGGACGGGTCCGAGAACTCGCTAAGAGCGGTCGAAAAGTCCATCGAGATGGCACTATCCTTTAAGGCCAGTGTTTTGCTTCTGCATGTGGTCGCCCCCTCCGACCTGAAGTATTTCTCTGGAAAAGGAAATGAACCGTCCTGTGAGGACGCGGAAAAGGGGAACAGCAAGCTTTGCGAGGCTATCAAGATGCTTGAGGTCTCCAGGGTGCTTTTCGACCCAAAGATCGTCACCGGTAATCCCGCAGAGGCGATACTTGCCGAGGCGGAAGGTCCGGAAGAGGATGGTTACGACCTTATCATCCTCGGCAGCAAAGGGGACAGCGGCGGGCAGAGATTCCTCTTCGGAAGTGTGGCCCAGAAGGTGACCCAGTACTCCCGGATCCCGGTCCTGGTCGTGCCGTGAGGGTTGTGCGGTCCATGGTGAAGATCGCCCCATCCATCCTATCGGCCGACTTTTCCAGGTTAGGCGAGGAGGTGCGTCGGGTAGAAAGCGCCGGAGCGGACTGGGTGCATGTGGACGTCATGGATGGCATGTTCGTCCCGAACCTAACCTTCGGGCCTACCGTGATAAAACATGTCCGGCCGTATACCCAGCTTCCCTTCGACGTCCACTTGATGATAGTCAAGCCGGAAAGGTACCTGAAACAGTTCGCCGAGGCAGGCGCCGACCTGATAACGGTCCATGTGGAAGCGAGCGACCAAGTGCGGCAGAGCCTCGATACCGTCCATGTCCTGGGCAAGGGAGCGGGGCTTTCCGTGAACCCGGAGACCGCCTTCGAGAGGGCAGTGCCTTACCTGGAGCAACTGGAGCTACTGCTTGTCATGAGCGTGCGTCCAGGCTTTGGAGGCCAGTCGTTCATGCCGGACGTCATGCCCAAGGTGAGGGAAGCATGTAGACTGAAGGAGGAGAACGGCTACCGCTACGAGATCGAAGTCGACGGCGGGATCAACCGGCACACGGCGAAAATCTGCGTGGAGGCGGGAGCATCGGTGCTGGTGGCGGGGAACGCCCTCTTCGGACTCGCCGACATGGGAGCTGAAATGTCCATCTGGAAGGGGTACGAGAAGGTGAATAGCGGGAACGCCCTGTAGAGGATTTCCCCATAGATGCCTTTATGATGGATAACGCATTTCGGGTATGATATAAATACTACCCAGGAGGGGATGCAATATGACAAGGATAGGATCCAAGAAATCTCTGGTGTACAAGCTGGGGATTAAGGACGGTTTCAAAGTATACATGCACAATCCCCCGGCTGGTTTCCACACCGTCCTGGGAAGGCTCCCCAAGAACGTGGTCGAACTGGACAAGCCCATCTCCGACACCGATTTCATCCTCATATTCATGCAGGCCAAAAAGGAGCTGGCCGACGTTTACCCAAAAATGCTAAACTACCTCAGTCCAGAGGGCGTTATCTGGGTCTGCTGGCCCAAGGAGTCCGCGGGGGTAAAGAGCGACCTGACCGGTAAGATCGTCCGGGACACCGGGGTCAACAGCGGCATGAGCGATGTCAAGGTCTCTTCCATAGATGACACTTGGTCAGGACTGAAGTTCGTGAAGAAGACCAAGGAAAAGTGAGCCGGTCCGCAGTTCCAGATGCGCTAAGGGCTCCAAAAGGTTGATAAACGGAACACGATATTCAGAGGCGAGTGGCTAAATTGGACATTTCGAGAAGAACTCTATTATTGGTGCTGGTCCTGGTCGTGCTACCATTGGCCCTATTAGGGGTATCGCTCTACCTTGATTCCAACATATGCATCGTCATGTCCATCCTGATGTGGGTTGGCATGGCCTTGGTAGCTGTGTTCCTCCCCTATTTCAAAGAAGACTGATCAATCCACCACTTGGCCGAAGGCCATCTTGCTACTCACCCGGGTGATCTTCACCTTATAGGTCTGTCCCACCCTGGTCTCTGGCACAATGACCACGAAGCCCCCCACCTTACCAACACCGTCCCCTTGAGACCCCAGGTCAGTGATGGCCAATTGGTATATCTTGCCCACCTCGACCGGTTTGGTCCCTTTGAATCCGTACTCGTCCTTCATCACCGCAATATCGTTTTCGCCCTCTTATTAACGATACGCCTGTCGCATTTTCTATCTAGGATGTGCCCCATGCCTCTGACGAAGGTGCCGACATGGGCGTGAACCTTAGCGACCTGGTGAGCTTCACCGAGCTAGACCCCGCACAGCTGAAAGGCAGGACTGTGGCCATCGACGCCTACAACGCCATATACCAGTTCCTCTCCGTCATCCGTGGTCCCGACGGCGCTCCGCTCATGGACGGTAAGGGACGGGTCACCAGTCATTTGGCCGGGCTGCTCAACCGCAACGCCAACCTCATCGAGCTGGGCCTGAGCCCGGTCTACGTCTTCGACGGGATCCCCTCCAGGCTGAAGGCGGCCACCATCCGAGAGCGGAGCGAGAGGCGGGTCAGGGCGCATGAGGAATGGAAAGAGGCGGTCAAGGAGGGGGACGTGCAAAAGGCCTACACCAAGGCCACCCAGTCCTCCAAGCTCACCAACGAGATCGTGGAATCTTCCCGGGTGCTGCTGGTGCATCTCGGCATCCCCATCGTCCAGGCACCAGGGGAGGGAGAGGCCCAGGCCGCCTACATGGCCGCCAAGGGAGATGTCTGGTCCGCCTCCAGCCAGGACTTCGACTCGTTCCTTTTCGGAGCCCCTCGTTTAGTACGCAACCTCACCTTGGCCGGGAGGCGGAAGATGCCCGGACGCAACGAGTATCGTGACATCAAGATGGAGATGGCGGAGCTCGGTCCCACCTTGGCCGCCATCGGCCTAAGCCGGGAGCAGCTCATCGACCTGTGCATACTGGTCGGGACGGACTTCAACGAAGGGATCCGGGGCATCGGACCGAAGAAGGCCTTGAAGCTCATCAAGGAGCATGGTACGGCGCCGAAGGCCTTGGCCTCTCTGGATAAGGAACTTCCCGAGTACGAGGAGATCAAAGATGTGTTCCTCCATTTCGAGCACGCCGATGAATATGACCTGCGTCTACGCCGACCGGACCACGAGAAGGTCCTGGAAATGCTGGTGGGACAGTTCGATTTCGGGCAGCAGCGGGTGGAGAACGCCTTACTGAAGATGTCCCCGCCCGCCCCCAATAGACCGGAAAAAGGCAACCAGCGGTCCTTGGACTCGTTCTTCTGATTATCAACCTCGGAATTGTGAGGGCAGCAGTTATATGGAAAGCCCCTGATAACAGAACGGCCAGAGGGCCGATCCGACGGAGCCTGGGGGAATCCAGGACCGTTGGTTTAATAGCCCATGTCACATTCTGGGCAAGGAAGGGAAAGGGCGATGATAAAGCCAATCCAAAGCAACTACAACCCCGCCGAGCTGGAGAAGCAAGTGCGGGAGTACTGGACTCAGACCAACGCTTATCGCAAGACCAAGGAGTTACGGTCCGGAGGTCCTGACTTCTATTTCGTGGACGGCCCGCCGTACACCACCGGTTCCATCCACTTAGGGACCACTCTCAACAAGACCATCAAGGACACTTACATCCGCTTCCGGCGCATGCAGCGCTACAACGTGTTCGACAAGCCCGGGTACGACATGCATGGCCTGCCCATCGAGGTCAAGGTGGAGCAGTCCATCGGGGTTAAGAACAAGAAGGAGATCGAGGAGTACGGAATAGACCGTTTCGTTTCCACCTGCAAGAACTTCGCGATGGAGTTCCAACAGAAGATGAACGTCCAGTTCGCCGATCTTGGCGTCTGGATGGACTGGGAGAACCCTTACCTCACCATCGCCCCGTACTACATCGAGGCCGCCTGGTGGACCTTGAAGCGAGCCTATGACAAGGGCTTGCTCGCACCGGCGAACCGGGTCCTGCCCTCCTGCCCGCGCTGCGAGACGGCACTGGCCGAGGCGGAGATCGAATATTCCGACGAGAAGGACCCGTCCATATACGTCAAGTTCCCGTTGCGCGACGACCCGAAGGTGAGCCTGCTCATCTGGACCACCACCCCGTGGACCTTGCCGGCGAACCTGGCCGTGGCAGCCCATCCCGACTTCCGTTATGCCAAGGTGCGCTACCGCCGTATCGGCGAGACCGAGACGGTAATAGTCATGATGGACCTGGTGGAACAGATCCGGGAGATGGCGGGATGGGAGAAGTACGACATACTGGAAGAGATCGAGGGCGATGACCTGGTGGGCCGGGAGTACGTCTCCATCTTCGAGGAGACGGTCCCGTACCAGAAGGATGTCCGGGGCAAATGGGTACATCGCGTCATCCCTTCGAAGACGGTCGAGGCCTCCAACACGGGTCTGGTGCACATCGCCCCTGGTTTCGGTCCTGAGGACTTCGATCTGGGCAAGGAGTTCGGCATCGAGCCGTTCTGCCCAGTGAACGAGACCGGCAAGTACACCGAGAGCGTCGGGCAGCGTTATGCCGGCATGCACATCAAAAAGGCGAACGAGCTCATCCTCCAGGACCTGGAGGAGAAGGACCGCCTATTCCATCGAACCACTCTGCTGCATCGTTATGGCCATTGCTGGCGCTGCAACTCGCCTATCATCTTCCGCACCACCAACCAGTGGTTCCTGAAGGTGTCCCAGGTGAGGAACCACATGCTCGAGGAGGTCGAGCGGATCCGCTGGACCCCTGACTGGGCCGGTTCCTCCCGCGAGTACGACTGGGTATCCAACGCCCGCGACTGGTGCATATCGCGCCAACGTTATTGGGGCATCCCCATGCCGATCTGGACCTGCTCCAAGTGCAATGAGGTGAAGGTCATCGGCACCACCGAGGAGCTGGAGAAGGCGGACGGTTATCGCCGCGACATGGACCTGCACCGTCCCTGGATAGACGGGGTGACGATGAAGTGCGCCAAGTGCGGGGAGACCATGCACCGGGTGCCTGACGTCCTCGATGTCTGGTTCGATTCGGCTGTGGCATCCTGGGCCCAGCTGGGCTTCCCCAAGCAGAGGGCGGACTTCGAAAGGCTCTGGCCCGCCAAGTTCATCTGCGAGGCCCATGACCAGACCCGTGGATGGTTCTACTCCCAGCTCGCCGCAGGCGTGATTGCCTTCGGCCGTGCCCCGTATGAAAGCGTGCTCATGCACGGTTGGATGCTCGATCCCGACGGCCAACCCATGTCCAAGAGCAAGGGGAATGTCATCGAGCCGGAGAAGGTCGTGAAGGACTATGGCGCCGACGCTCTGCGCTTCTACCTCATGCGGGCATCGGCCCCTTGGGAGGACACCAGCTTCCAATGGGAAGGGGTGAAGAGCGCCAGGAAGATGCTCAACGTCTACTGGAACGTGGTAAACTTCGCTACCACATATATGGTAATAGATAATTTCGAATCGGTGGACTGGCCCATGGAGAAGTTAGAGGGCCATCTCCGTCCTGAGGACCGTTGGCTCGTCTCCCGCATGGAAAAGCTGAAGAGCGAGGTGACCCGGGACCTGAACAATTACGAGCTTCACAAGGCCACCCGCAACATTGAAGATTTCGTCCTGGAGGACCTGTCCCGTTGGTACGTCCGCCTCATCAGGGACCGCATGTGGAGCGAGGAGGGAGACCTGGACAAGCTTTCCGCCTACCGGGTGCTCTACGATTCCATCAACTCCCTCAACCTCATGATTGCGCCCATATGCCCGCACATCTCAGAGCAGGTGTACCGGGCCATGGACGGGAGCAAGGACACCATCCATATGCTCGACTGGCCCACCTCCGACCTAACCAAGGTGGACGTTCGGCTGGAAACGGCGATGAACACCGTCAAGGAGATGGTGGAGATCGTCACCAGGGAACGCCAGACCCGAGGTATGAAGTTGCGCTGGCCTTTGAAGCGCATGATCGTGCTGCCCGACACAGCGGATTCCATGGAGGCGGTCAAGACATTGCAGGACATCCTAATGCCCCAGGCCAATGTCAAGCGCATCGAATACGTCGAACCTGGAAAGGACTGGGACGAGACCGTTCTCACAGTGGTCCCGAACCCGAACGCCATCGGCAAAGTGTACCGCCAATGGGCCGCCAAGATCGCCGTCCTGCTCAAATCGCGTCCCGCCCGCCTCATCAAGGATTCGGTGGAGAAAGGCTCCTACCAGCTGGGGATAGAAGGCCAATTCCTGAGCATCGAGCCCAATATGGTCTCCTTCGAGGCGGCGTTGCCGCAAGATGTGCTGGCTGTGAAATATAGCGGCGGGCAGATC
>JACXTP010000029.1 GCA_016919625.1 Methanomassiliicoccaceae archaeon | reverse complement strand
GCAGCGCGTTCCGGCGTTGGCCTGCAAGACCTCGATGAACACGTCGATGGATGTCCTGGGGTAGTTCTCGGTGAAAACCACGTACTCCATCGCCTCGGAGATGATCTTGGATATCTCAACGGAGCGGCGGTCCGGGCCTGGCCTCTTCCTGTCGTTGACGGAGAAGGAGATCATGTTGTACTTTACCTGCACGATCGCCTTGGCCGGGTTCTGCATGTGCCTGGGGTGGCATTCCCTCGGGCCATATACAGCTGCCAGGACCTTGTTCTTCCCGATCTCGACGTAAGCGGAACCATCGGCGTTCTTCAGAACACCCGCCTCGATCTTGATGTTGCGAAGCTCGTCCACCTTTCTTCCGTCGATCCTAATGCCGTTCTCGTCAATCAGTTTGATGTTGCTGTCTCCACCCATGTGATCACCTTTTAATTGGTACCTTCCGCCTGCGGCTCGCTTCTCGGCATCGCCGTATCCAGGTATTCCTTCACCTTGTCTGTGAGGTGCATCGTCTGCGCACCCTCTTCGATCATGCGTATGGCCCTGATGGCCACCATCATGTTGTCGATATCCCCGTCCAGCCAGATGCGGCCGTTCTGCCCGATGAATATGCGGCAGTTGGTCTGGTTCTTGATCATGCTGATCATTGAACCGCCCTTGCCGATGACCCGTGCCACCTTACTGTGCGATATCTCGAAAACCTGACCGCCCTGCATCTTGCGCAGACCCTGCTCCTTCATGGTGACCTGTACCCTCTTGGTCTCGTCCACCATCAGCACCTTTGCCATGATGGTGTCTCCGACGTTGAGATAACGGGCCGTGTCCCCGAACTCCACCTTCCATGGCACCTCGGTCACGTGCAATGGCGCCGGATAGGGGGAATTGATGTCTATAAGCCAGTTGGATGGCCCGATGTCCTCCACCTTGCCGATGACCAGGTCGCCCTGGATCGGTATGTAGCGGCCACCCAACGGAATGACGTTGACGAAGTTCGATTTCACCACTTTTATGCCCAGCTGCGCGGCGTAGACCTTACCCTCTTGGGCATAGGCGCCGCTCCCCGGTTTCATCCTCCCGCTGTCCAATAGGTCTCCAGGCAATACGACCTCGCGGGACATGCTCACATCATCCTTTGTCATCATCTCACACTTCTTCAGAACTTGTACTTAAGGCGTTTCATTTTCATTCGACCTCACTTCAGTTGTTTGAACTCGACATCGCCGTGCGTCCGGTAGTTGAGCCGGTCGAATAACTCGTCCCTCATACCCGCTGGGATCTCTACCACGCCTATCCACGAACCGTCCTTCTGCCATTCCTCTTTTTGGATTGTGCCGAAGTGCACGATGTCGTCGTAGCATTTGCCATATTCGTCAGCGGTCAGTTTGACCGCGATCCTCATCTTCTCGAATCTTATGGGTATTATTGGCCGGATCTTGTCCAGGACATCCTTGACCTGCATATCCACCGGCTTGAAGGGGTCCACATGCACCTTCGCCTCGTCCATGGCCGCCTCGATGCGGGCCGGGGTGTGGGGGCTGTGGGTCTGAGGGTTGATGGCGTTCCTCGCGATCTCAGCGATGATGCGCCTTCGCTTCGCCTCAAGCATCTCCTTGCGTTGCTGGGCGGTGAGCTGAACCTCCCCCTTGAGGATGATCTGCTTCGCCACCTCGATCGGCTCGGTGGTGCCAAAGACCTCTTGCATCTTATCCTCAGAGGCCCGGGTTCCCTTGTGGGCGTTCTTGAAGACCTCATCGATGACCATGTACTCGTAGAGGTTCACTTCCTTTCCCTCTCGGAGCTGGTTCACTACCTTAGGGTCGATTAGGACCTCGAACGACTCGCCGTGGGATTCGAGCCTCGCTACAATCGCATCCTCAATGTCGACCATCCTTGCTCCAGGCTCATTCGGCGTTGGCCTTGCCGATATATGCCTCTACCTCGGACTCTGTCAACCGGCGGAAGTCCTCTCCACGTTTGACCAGTCCGATCTCGACGGCCTTGGGGTTGAGTTTCTCTTCCTCGGTGGCCTTCTTGAGCGCCCTAAGACCGAGGACGATCGCCTCATCCTGTGGCATGCCCTCACGGTACTGTTCCTCGAAGACCTCCATGACCGCATTGCGGCCCGCACCGATACTTCCTGCCTTGTAAGAGACCAAGGCCCCGCTGGGGTCGGTCTCGAAGAGGTGCTCGCCCATATCGTCCACGCCCACCACTAGGAGGGCGGTACCGAAGGGCCTGACGCCACCATACTGAGTATAGTTCTGCTTATAGTCGCATATCCGCTTGACAAGATCCTCCACGCCCATGTTCTCATCGTAGGTGACCTTATGGATCTGCGCGATGACGCGTGCCTGGTCCACCAATATGCGGGCATCGGCCACCAATCCAGAGGTGGCGCAGCCGATATGGTGGTCAATCTGGAAGATCTTCTCGATGGACTTGGGCTCCATCAGTCTGCTAGCGATGCGCTTATCAACTATCAGGACCACCCCGTCCTTGAACTTCAGTCCAACTGTGGTGGTCCCGCGTTTAACCGCCTCGCGGGCGTATTCGACCTGGAAGAGCCTACCATCGGGGGAGAAAACCGTGATGGCCCTATCGTAGGCCATTTGTCCTGGTTGCATCTTTTCACACCTTCCGCTGTCCGGTCCACCTTAAGAAATGAAGGGATATATATTTGTTGGCCACCGGAAACATGGCGCTCTGATATGCTGGCCTGGTCCATTAACGGAGCTTTCCCGAGCGAGCCCCCTCCAACTCCGGGAAGTACCTTTCCCGAAGGGTGCGCAAGGTCCCAGAGGTGCGGAGGGAATGGAAGGAACGGACCGCAGGTCGGGCAGCCGTCCCATTCACCAAATCGACGAGCCTCTCCAGTTCCGGCTCGTTGCATCTCACGATGCCCCGAGGGCCGGTGGACTGGATCAACTTGGTGGTGCGCAGGCCGCGACGTCCCGCCTCGAGCATTATCGATTGGACATAGTCCTCTTGGCTCGCGGGTAGGCCATCTAAGGTCTCCACCGCCACGTAACGGCGCCGCCCCCGGTCCGCCTTGATCATCCTACTTCTTCACCGCCAGCTTGGCAGATGATGTTTGGGGCATGCCATCCTCGACGGATTGGGCGCGAACGCCGGTGATGACGACCATCACCCGCACCCGTCCCTTGGACTCCGGGTCCACCGAACAACCCCATATAATACGTGCCCGCGGGTCCACCCGGGAGCTCACCAGCTCGGCAGCGCTCTCCGCCTCGGTGACCGTCATGTCCGGTCCGCCGATGACGCGCACCAACGCCCCCTTGGCACTCTTTAGGTCCACATCTGCAAGCAGGGGGGACATGATAGCCTCGTTAACGGCCTTCTGAACCCTGTCCTCATCGGACTCGTTCTCACCCAGCCCTATCATGGCAAGTCCTGCGCCTTTCATGATGGTCATGATGTCGTTGAAGTCGACATTCACCAGCCCCGGCTTGGTCAGGACCTCGGTTATGCCTTTAATGGCCTGCATGAGCACCTCATCGGCCACCTTGAAGGCCGCCTCGATAGGCAGTTTGGGCACCAAGGCCAACAAGCGCTCGTTCTGGATGATGATAGTGGTGTCGCAATGGGAACGGAGCTTCTCTAGGCCCTTCATTGCGTTCTCCATGCGCAGCCTGCCCTCGGCTTTGAAGGGCAAGGTGACAACGCCGATGACCAAAGCCCCGTACCTCTTGGCAAGGTCTGCCACCACTGGGGCGGAACCCGTACCAGTGCCGCCTCCCATGCCCGCGGTGATGAAAACGATGTTCGCTCCTTCCAGGTACTTGCGCAGGTCCGCCTCCGATTCCTCAGCCGCCTTCTGGCCCACCTCGGGGATGGCCCCGGCGCCCAGTCCTTTGGTCAGACTCTTGCCCAGTAGGACCTTGTTAGGCGCCTGGATGGACAGGAGGTGGCGGGCATCGCTGTTGCATGCCACCAACGTCGCACCGGACACGCTAGCCTGGCTAAGGCGTCTTGTGGTGTTCGAGCCGCCTCCACCGCAACCAATGATGGAGATCTTGATGCGCAAGGATTGGACAAGCTTCAAAAGCTCCTCGTCCTCGGCGCTCAGCATCTGCGATTCGCCTGCGTTTGCTCTAGACTGCATCAGTTGGTCTTCGATTTCCTGGTCAAAATCTGACTTCAAGTGCACCCACCCTATTTTCTATATAAAAAAACGGATATATATCGGTTGTCCCTTACAGCCCGATCACTCGACGAAGTTCATCTGAACTCCACAGCTGGGGCAGGAGCGGTCGTTGAGGCCAAGTTTGCACCCACAGTCTGGGCACTGGTCCCCCAGGAAGGTCCCGCACTCGCAAGGTCCGGCCAAGGCATCGAAGCGAAGCCCACAGGCGGGACAGGTGACTATGTCGCAGTCCCTGAAGACCTCCCCGCAGGACCGACAGGTGAGACCATCCAATTCCACTCTTCCTCCGCACTCTGGGCACAGAAAGCTATCATTGTCCCGGACGAATATCGCCCCGCACTCGCACTCGTTGCAGTGAACCGCAACCAGGCGGTCGCAGGAGGGGCACCGCAGCTTTTGAGACGAGGGCAACGCGCTTTTATCGCCGTTGACCATAGTTACAGCCCTCACCTTTTCCTCGTCCCATAGTTCGCCGCATAGCGGGCATGACCCCATGCGGGTGAGGCAGACCACATGGAAAGGCTGTCCGCACTTGCATCTCGCATATTGGAGGCCCACCTTGATGTAACCCATACACATGGGGCACATGAGGGCCCTGGGTCTATCATCATCCTTGATCTTGGGCTTGGAGACATATCGGACCGGTGAGGCGGTATCATCCGCGCCCGCCACGGGGCGAGCGAATCTACCGAGCCCATTGAGGAGCCGATGATGGAAAAGCTGGTGGACCGAGTCCAAAATGCCGGGTCGTGCCTTCGGTTCCCTATCAACATTCGCTCTCAGGCTTCCCAGCTCCTATGGTGGACCCGCCTTCCAAGGTAGCTACGTATGTTATAACTTACGCTCAGATTACCTATAATTGAAATCCTCCATGGCATCGGCCCCTACCTTAATTCCGAAATTATAAACTAAAAAACCGAAAGTCATTTAAACAATACGCATTGACGATGATTCGTATGACCGGTGTTGCTTACACAACGAGGGTTTTCAAAATCTTGAAATACGCTCATCCTTATTGTGGGGAAACCGCTCAAACTGTTTATATCACATATACGAAAAACGCAAATTATCACGACGTAGGACGGGAAAAGGTGAAGGGGAGATGCGCCGATTGGCGCGAATGGCGGTCGGATTTCGTAAGAAATCAAAATGCCAGTGACCCGTTCTTTGATAGTGATCCAGAATTTAATGAGAAGGTAGGAGGAGCATAGATGTCGGAAAAGACAGGATCTGTGTTGGTTGTAGGAGGAGGCATTGCCGGGGTTCAGACCTCTTTGGATTTGGCTGAGTCCGGTTTCAAGGTCTACCTCGTTGAAAGAAAGCCGAGCATCGGTGGAGTGATGGCACAGCTGGACAAGACGTTCCCCACGAACGACTGCTCCATGTGCATTCTATCTCCGAAGCTAGTGGAAGCCGCCAGGCACCCTATGATCTCAATGTTGACATTGAGCGAGGTAATGGCTGTCGAGGGTGAGGCCGGGAATTTCACGGTCACACTGAAGAAGCATCCCCGCTACGTGCGGGAGGACCGCTGTGTCGGTTGTGGCCTGTGCGCTGAGAAGTGCCCGTCCAAAGTCTCAAGTGAATATGAGGTGGGCATGTCGCAGAGGAAGGCCATCTATGTTCCCTACGCCCAAGCCGTACCAATGAAGTATGCCATCGACGCCGATCGTTGCCTCTGGTTGACCAAACAGCGCTGCGGCAACTGTAAGAAGGTATGTCCCGCCGATGCTATCGATTACGAACAGAAGGAGGTAATCGAGAAGCTGAACGTGGGCGCCGTCGTTCTGACACCTGGCTTCCAGGTATTCGATGCCACCCGCAAGAGGGAATATGGTTACGGCGACTTCAAGAACGTGGTCACCTCCTTGGAGTTCGAGAGGATCCTTAGTGCCACTGGTCCCTACCAGGGACATGTCGTCCGACCATCCGACCACAAGACCCCCAAGAAGGTCGCATTCATCCAGTGCGTAGGTTCCAGGGACGAGAAGGTAGGCAACCCCTACTGCTCCTCCGTGTGTTGCATGTACGCCCTGAAGCAAGCCATCATCGCCCAGGAGCACACCCACGGCCTTGAGCCCACAATATTCTTCATGGACATCCGCGCCTTCGGCAAGGAGTTCGAGGATTACCGGGCCCGGGCTGAGAACGAGTACGGCATCAAGATGTACCGTGGCTCCCGTGTCGCCTCGGTCGATGAGAACCCAGAGAGCAAGGACCTCACCCTGAGGTTCAGCTCTGGAGCCTCCGAGGTCAGCTCCGCCGACTTCGACCTGGTCGTGTTGTCCGTAGGCTTGGAGGCTCCCGCCTCTGCCAAGGAGTTGTCCGACCGACTAGGCATCAAGTTGAATGAGTTTGGCTTCTGCCATACCGGTGTTTACACCCCGTTGGAGACTAGCCGCAAGGGCATATACGTGTCCGGCGCGTTCAGCTCCCCCAAGGACATTCCCACCACCGTGGCCGAGGCCTCTGGAGCCGCCTCCAAGGCCGGCGCCCATGTGTTCATGAATCGCATCTCCATTGACGATGTGATCAAGGACGTCCCCGAGGACGATGTGAAGGGACAGGAGCCCAGGATCGGCGCTTTCATATGCGACTGCGGGATCAACATCAAAGGAACCGTGGATGTACCATCCGTCGTGGAGTACGTCAAGACCTTGCCCAATGTCGTCTATGCAGAGGAGAACAAGTATACTTGCTCCGCCGATACGCAGGAGCTTATCAAAAAGAAGATCAAGGAGCACAAGCTGAACCGCGTCGTCGTCGCCTCGTGCACGCCCCGTACCCACGAGGCGTTGTTCCAGAGCACTATCAAGGAAGCCGGCCTGAACATGTTCCTTTTCGAGATGGCCAACATCCGTGACCAGTGCTCGTGGATTCACATGAATGAGCCCGAGAAGGCCACGGCCAAGGCCAAGGACCTGGTGCGCATGGCCGTCGCCAAGTCGAGGTTCCTAGAGCCCCTTTCCAAGTCAAGGTTGGGCGTCACCCCCTCCGCCATCGTTGTCGGAGGCGGTCTGGCCGGTCTCACCGCCGCGTTGGACATGGCCCAGCAGGACTTCCACGTCGACCTCGTGGAGAGGACCGGCGAGTTGGGCGGTAGGCTGAACAAGCTGTTCACCCCCGAGGAAGGCAAGAGCCCGAAGGATTACATCAAGGGATTGATCGCGCAGGTCAAGGCCAGCGACAAGATCACCCTGATGATGAACTCGGAGATCGAGGACGTCGCCGGCTTCGTAGGTAACTACAAGGTCAAAGTGAAGACGCCAGAGGGAACCAAGGAGCTTGACACCGGCGCCATCGTGGTCGCGGTCGGTTCCGAGGAGTACGTGCCCAAGGAGTACATGTACGGCCAGGACAAGAATGTCGTGACCATGAACGAGCTGGAGGACAAGTTGGCCCACGGCCACTTCAGCTCCAAGAAGGTGGTCATGGTCCAGTGTGTCGGTTCCCGCAACAAGGAGGCCCCGTACTGCAGCCGCGTCTGCTGTTCCAAGGCGCTCAAGAATGCCATCGAGATCAAGAAGAAACACCCCGAGACCGAGGTCTACATACTTCACAAGGACATCCGCAGCTACGGGTTCCGCGAGGCCCTTTACCGCCAGGCGGGAGAGCTTGGCGTGAAGTTCGTTCGCTTCGATGAGGGCAAGGACCCGGTACTGGGCAAGGTTGGCGAGCACTTCGAGGTAATCGTCGAGGACACGGTCCTCGGATCCCCGCTGTTGCTGAGGCCGGACCTGGTAGTGCTGAGCACGGGCACCAGGCCCAATCCGGACAACGAGCACCTGGCCAAGTTGCTAAAGGTGCCTTTGAGCAAGGACGGTTTCTTCCTGGAGGCCCACATGAAGCTGAGGCCGAATGACTTCGCCACCAACGGCGTGTTCCTAGCTGGTATCGCGCACTGGCCGAAGTTCATCGATGAGACCATAGCCCAGGCATCCGGTGCCGCGGCGAGGGCGATGACCATTATCTCCAAGGAGTTCCTGGAGACCCAGGGCATCATCGCGGCTGTGAACGACGACGTCTGCGACGGTTGCGGTGTGTGCGAGCCAGTATGCGAGTACCGCGCCATTACCATCGTCGGAACAGGAGTCCCGGACAAGCTTAAGGCCGTCATCAATGAGGGCCTGTGCATGGGATGCGGCACCTGTGTGGCCGCCTGCCCGTCCGGAGCCTTGGAGCAGAAAGGCTTCAAGACCTCGCAGATCCTGGCGCAGATCGACGCCGCGCTCGAGGGAGGTGCAAAGTAATGTCCAGCCAACAGATGGCTCAGGCAGAGCCCAAACCCGCCGAGGCCGGGCAGTTCGAACCGAGGATACTCGTGTTCTGCTGCAACTGGTGCTCGTACGCCGGCGCCGACCTCGCTGGGGTCAGCCGCTTGCAGATGCCGACCAACTTCCGTGTCATCAGGACCATGTGCTCAGCGCGCGTGGACCCGGAGTTCGTGCTCCGGGCCTTCGCCTCAGGCGCAGACGGGGTCCTGGTGCTCGGCTGCCACCCCGCGGACTGCCACTACATCGGTGGCAATTACCGTACCAGGCGCCGCATCGCCCTCCTCAGGGTGCTGCTGGAGCAGTACGGCTTCAACCCCGATAGGCTGAAGCTGGAGTGGGTGTCCGCTTCCGAGGGACAGAAGTTCCAGAAGACCATCAAGGAGTTCGATGCGATGATAAGAGACATCGGCGTGAACCCGATAAACGAGGAGTAATCAGGATAAGCGAGGTGGAGAAGAATGAGCAAGATCAAACTAGCCCACTATTGGGGAGCCGGTTGCGGAGGTTGCGATGTCGCCCTCCTCGACATCGACGAGAAGATCCTCGGCGTGGCCGAGATCGCCGATATCGTATTCTGGCCCATCGCCGTGGATGGTAAGGTGAAGGACGTTGAGGCTATGCCCGACAAGTCCATCACCTGCACCCTTTTCAACGGCGCGGTCAGGAACAGTGAGAACGAGCACATGGCCAAGCTGCTCAGGCAGAAGTCCGCCATCGTCGTGTCCTTCGGGTCCTGCGCCTGCTATGGTGGCATACCCGGTCTTGGCAACCTGACCAACCGTAAGGAGATCCTGGAACTGGTCTACACCAAGTTGCCGACGTCCGATAACGTCGAGCGTGTGTTCCCGCAGGCGGAGACTCACACCAAGGATGGGGACCTAGAGCTGCCCGTCCTCTATGATACCGTTATGACGCTCGATCAGGTCATCGACGTCGACTACTACATGCCAGGATGCCCACCGACCACCAATCTGATCAACGAGTTCCTGGGCATCGTGACGGCGCATGTCAAGGAGGGAGCACCACTTCCCCCTAAGGGGGCGATGATCGCTTCCCAAAAGACCTTGTGCGACGAGTGCAAGAGGAAGAAGGCGGTGAAGAAGATCGACCGTATCTACATGCCTCATGAGATCGCCATCGACCCGGACAAATGCATGCTGGAACAAGGGATCATCTGTCTTGGCTCATCCACCCGCGCTGGATGCGGTGCCAAGTGCCTGGAGGGCAACCAGCCCTGCCGGGGCTGCATGGGACCGACCGCCGAGGTGTTGGACCAAGGTGGCAGCATGTTGAGCGCCCTCGCCTCCGTCTATCGTGTGGAGGACAACGAGGCGCTCCTCAGCGAGGACAACATCGCCACGCTCATGGCCCAAGTGAAGGACCCAATGGGTACTTTCTACTGCTACACCTTGCCAAAGTCCATCATCAAGAGGAAGGTCAAGGAGAAGAAGCAGGTCAAGAAGGAGGTATAATACATGTCTGGCCCAATATTATCCGACGAGAAGACCACGTCCACGTCCAAGCGCATCACCATCGACCCAATCACCCGCTTGGAAGGGCACGGTAAGATCGAGATATTCCTGGACGATTCCGGGAACGTCGCCAATGCCTACTGGCAGGTGCCTGAGCTTCGTGGCTTCGAGGCGTTCTGCATCGGTCGGTCCGTTGAAGACCTGAACAAGATAACGTCCCGTCTATGCGGTGTATGCCCTGGAGCGCACCATCTGTGCTCCACCAAGGCTTTGGATGGCGTGTTCAACGCCACCCCCCCGCCCACGGCCATCAAGCTGCGTGAGCTGTTCTACGCTGCGCACTATGTGCACAGCCACATCGCTCACTTCTATGCATTGGCCGCAGCGGACTTCGTGCTTGGGCCATGCGCCCCTGCCGCTACGAGGAACATCCTCGGCGTGGTCGGTGCCGTTGGTGTGCCGGTCGGTGCCGAAGTGATCAAACACCGTTCCTACGCCCAGAAGGTCCAAGAGGTCATTGGTGGCAAGGCTACGCACCCGGTGTGCGGTCTGCCCGGTGGAATGGCCCGCGTCATCACCGAGGACGAGCGCAAGAAGTTCGAGGCCATGTCCAAGTCCTGCGTGGAGTTCGCCAAGTTCACTCAGGATATATTCGCCAACGTGGTGTTGAAGAACAAGGACTATCTCGACATCATACTGAACAAGGACATCTACTACCAGGAGACCTACAACCTGGGTACCGTCGACAAGAACGACAAAATCAACTTCTACGATGGAACGCAGAAGATGATCGACCCAGATGGTAACGAGGTCGCCAGGTACAAGGACAAGGAGTACACCAAGTACATCGCCGAGCATGTGTTGCCCTGGTCCTACGAGAAGTTCTGTTACTTCAAGCCGGTCGGTTGGAAGGGATTGGTAGCCGGAAAGGATTCCGGTATCTACCGCGCCACCCCGCTCTCCAGGCTGAACGTCTCCAAGGGTTTCACCACCCCATTGGCGCAGGCCGAATATTAGAAGTTCAAGGGAACGTTCCGTGATGCCGGCATCAAGGGACCGGTCCACTTCACCATGGCCATGCACTGGGCCCGTGTAATCGAGATGCTCTATGCGGCCGAGTGGATGCTGGAACTGTCCCAGGACCCTGAGATCACCGACACCAACATCCGGGGCAAGCTGGACACCCCAGGCGAGGGAGTAGGTATACTAGAGGCCCCCCGTGGCACCCTGACCCACCATTACAAGGCGGATGATAACGGCATAACGACCTTCGTGAACCTGGTCGTAGGGACAACCAACAACAACGCCCCTATCAACCTGGACGTCAAGAAGTCCGCTAGCGCTCTTATCAAGAACTGGCAAGTGTCGAATGGTCTGTTGAACATGGTGGAGATGGCGTACCGCGCCTACGACCCCTGTAACTCCTGTGCGACGCATACCCTGCCTGGCCAGATGCCGATGAGGGCCATCATCAGGCGCTCCGATGGGTCCGTGTATAAGGTCCTGTCTAACTTCTAAACCGTTTTCCTTTACCTTATTTTTTTTTATTTTTCTTCATCAGAGCTAGGGCCATCGGCATAACGCTTCCATCGTCCTCTTCGCTCCACCCTCAGGTCCGCCACCGTGCCTAGATAGATACCGTCCAGAAGATAGACGCGGGCCGTTTCCAGTTCGATCATGTCCTTGGAGAAGATCGGACCAAGCAGCCTCGGTCCCTGGAAATTGATGGGGGAACCGCGTAGGCCCGGGTTCAGAGGGGGGACCATTATTACCTCTTCTGGCAGAAGCTGGTATCGCTCATGCGGTCCAGGCCTGAACCTGGCCCGGACCCAGCATCGTTCTACCGCGCTTGTGCGCAGCCCATCCTCGAAAAGCACCGCTGGATGGTTATGACCCAAAACCAACACACGGGAGCGCATGACCTCATCCGAAGGCCAAGTATGGCCGTGGACAAAACCGATATCCTCCAGCACCAGTCCCGAAGCTGGATGCATCTCCACGGCGTCAGGGAGCATCTCCTCCAATCTTGTGTCATGGTTGCCCCGCACCACCATGACCCGGGGGTATGCCTTCAGCATTGCCCTGAAGAACTGGGGCACTTCACGGAACTCTTGTCGGCTCGAACCAGGGACCATGTGTTTGACGTCGCCTAGGATGACGATGCCATCATGCCCTGGGGCGACCTCTATGAGCAGTCTCTCCATGCGATGGGTCTGGCTAGGCACGTGCACGCCGTTGAGCCTCATCTCATGCTCCAACCCGATGTGCAGGTCCCCTACACAGACCAGTTTCGATTCGCCCACAAGTTCGAGAATGGGTCGGTCCGGCAAAGGTGTGAGCTGCAGTCTCATTCCCCCTTCCTGAGGCGGAGGGACAGCTCATCCGGCAGCCCGGCCCGAAATACCGCCGCCTCTACTTTCGCGATGTCATATTCGACCCGGCGGTGCTCGAACACATCCTTGGTCGAATCGAAGATCATGTAGCTCGCTTTCTCATCGCCATCCCTGGGCTGTCCCACCGACCCTGGGTTGACGATGGTCCCCCGGGACGTCCTCACCACGTAGGGGATATGGGTGTGGCCCAGCACCAACAATCGACATCCGCACCGGTCGATGAGTCCCTCGTCCGCATCGATCTCATAGACGTATTCGTCATCGCCACGGGGGCTGCCATGGAACATACTGGCGCGGAGGGCGCCTATAAAAACGTTCAAATTGGGTCGGAGGGAGCGTAGGAATATCAGCGAGTTCTCGTCAAGATGACCTGCCGTCCAGCGTGCCGCTGTCGAGGCCATAGGGTTCAAACCTGAGGCGTTGGCATGCAGCGCTGCCCGATCATGGTTGCCAAGTATGGTGATTATGCCATGGGCTTGAAATTCGCGGATGATCTCGTTGGGGAAGGGATAATAGCCGACTATGTCCCCGGCATGGAAGATTCTATCCACCCCTAGTCGGTCCAGCTCCTCGAGCACCGCCTTCAAGGCCGGGAGGTTGGCATGGACGTCGGAGAGTAATGCCACTCGCATGCCAATTCCATCCCAGTGGCCTCTATAAGAACCTATCAAGGGAGCGAGAAAGCACCCGAGGCACCTCATCCACCATATCGGTGGCCAGAAGACCATAGCTGTGCGTCTCGAAGGCCAGGTCTCCAGCCGCCCCGCTCGTGTATGCGGCGACCCGGGCCGCCATGAACGGGTCCATCCCCTTGGCCAAAAGCCCTGCGCATATCCCTGCCAGGACATCCCCCGTGCCACCAACGGTCATCCCGGCGTTGCCGGTCTTATTGAAGCGGACCCTCTCCCCGTCGCTGACGATATCTAGGGCGCCTTTGAGGAGCACAGTCATGCCGATCTGCGCCGCCAGTTGTTTGACCTTCAGCACCCTCATATCGATTTCTTCGGGCAGCTCTTGCCCGATGAGCTTCATGTACTCCCCCGGGTGGGGCGTGATTATCCCCTTCTTTCCTTTGAGGAGGTCCAGATTGCCTCCGGCAAGCGCAGCGAAACCGTCCGCATCGATGACGATGGGCAGGTCGCAGGCCTTGATGATGAGACGGACCGCCTCCATGGTCTGCGGGTCCCTTCCCAGGCCAGAGCCGATGAGCAATGCGTCCACCTCCCTCAAGTAACCCTTCACCTTCGGCACGTCCCCTGGATGGAGCACCTGGCCACCCAACGGGTGAACGATGAGGTTGGGCGTATAGGAGGCGATGGTGGATGCCACGGCGTTCGGTGCCGCCACCCGCACCAGGTCCGCACCGATACGGTAGCATCCCAGCCCAGCCAGGCAAGGCGCCCCGGTGTAGGGCCCCCCACCCACTATGAGCACCCGGCCGTTATCGCCCTTATGCGTAGTCTGTCCAGGGATGGGGTAGTAGGCGTAATCGCCCGGACCACAGTAAGTCTCGGCCTCCTGGGGTATACCGATGGCCTCCACAACGATCTTGCCGGAGTTCCCCTCGTCCATCCCCTCCTTGAGGTCATGGAACGTGACCGTGGTCCTAGGCCTGACCATGAACTCGCTCCCCAACCCAGATGGTATGTCCACCGAGACGATAGGGATGCCCGACGCGTTCATCTCCTGGATGATCTCCCCGAAGGGTTCCCTAGGCGTACCCACAGTGCGCACGCCCAGCAGGGCGTCTATGAGGAGATCGTAACCTTCCAGGCAACCTTTCCTCCAAAGCATGGAGATCTCCTGGACCTTCTCGTAATTGGACCAGGCCACCTGTTTCTTGATGAAGTTGGGGGGCCGAGCAAGCATCACATCCACATCGTTCCTTTCCTTGAGGTGGCGAGCCGTCACGAAGCCATCTCCGCCGTTGTTTCCGCAGCCACAGAGCACGGCGATGCGGAGACCGCTGCCAAAGTCCCTTTCCACGACCGAGGCCACCGCCCATCCCGCATTCTCCATCAAGGTCTCCAATGAGACCCCAAAATACTCAGAATTGGTATCTAGAACGCTCACGTCCTTGAAGCTCAACATGGGGCACGCATCTATTCCAGGCGGTATAATCCTTGCCACGGTCCTGCATTGCGCGGTGCGATAACCGTTTTATATGGGTACACAGATTTGAAGGGCTGAGCTGTTATGACAGAGATAAAGAGGCTTGTCCTGGACGTGCTCAAGCCGCACCACCCTTCCATAATCGAGCTGGCCAGACGGCTGAGCACGGTCGAAGGCGTCATGGGCGTCAACCTGAGCTTGAACGAAGTGGACCAAGAGACCGAGAACGTCAAGATCACCATCGAAGGCAATGACATAAACTGCGACAATGTTGACGAGGTCATCACCGAGTCCGGCGCGGTTATCCACTCAGTGGACAGTGTGTCAGCTGGAAAGAGACTGGTTGAAGAAGTCGAGACCCCTCAGGACCGATGATGTTGTTGGTGCTGGTGGGTTTGATGCACCGGGGGCATCCTCTTCAGGTGCTGCCCCACCTTCTCCAGCAAAAGGGTCTTGGGCAGGGACCTTTCCACTAAGACCCTTCCCTTCTTTTGGTGCCATGCGCCGGGGTAAGCCTTCTCAGGCTCTGCCTTGTATTGCAGACCTAGGTGCTTCACCGCGATGACCAGCATCTCCACTGTGGGGGAGGCCACTGCTATGTCCTTTCCTACCTTGCGACCTTCCGCCCGGCTGCGTGATATGTCAAAATATTCAGGCCACAGCACCCAAGCCTTGTCCTCATCTAGGGCCACGGGTACCGTCCCCCGTCAACGCTCACTCTTTGACGAGCACGGCGTTGACGATGCCGTCCTGACCCGGTCGCGATGTGACCTTGGCCAGACCCATCTCGGTCTGGATGACAGCGCCTTTGTTGATGATGTTGCGCTGCACATAGTTGGGGTTGGCGGCGTTCTTCTTCACCGTGACGATCTTGGACTTGGCCATCTTTTTGGTGGCTGGGTCGACGACGTTGGCGTACCTTGCTTTCAACATGCGGACCTTCTCGTTTCCGCCCCTGGTCCTGATCATCTGAAGGCGCTCCTCGCCGATGAGAGTGAAAGACGGCTCGGCGCCGATCTCGAACCTTCTCTTCTTCCTGCCCAGGCGCAACCGTCCTCCAGACGGTTTCCTGCGGGACTTTCCTTGCCATAATGCCATAGGGATCTAGAGCCACTTAATTGAAGGGTGATATAAATAGGTTGCTCATTCCGAGACCTTGTCCAACAGCATTGGCTCGATCCGATCGTCTATGTCCAGGAGTGCGCTGTTCCCATCCTTCGCGGCGCCGGGGTTGAGGAAGATCGTGCCATCCTTCTCTAGGATACCTCTCGCCTCATGGATGTGGCCCGAGAGCACCAATGGGGGGTGGAACTCCTCCACCACCCTCTTGATGGCGATGCTGCCTCCGTCATGTCCGCTGAAGGTCCGGTCGTTTACACCCAAGGGAGGGCAGTGCACCACCAAGACCGCCCCTGGCACCATGACCTGACCGAGCCGTCGATAGATCTCATCCTCTGGGACCTCGTTCGGCGTGTTGAATATAGTGGGATTGGAGCCGCCACAACCGACGAAATCTCTTTCGCCGATGCGTACCTTGCGGAGATGCAAGGAAGTGCAGCTCCTCTCGATATAGTTCAGCGTAACGGGCGGGTCGCAGTTCCCAGGAACGGCATACACCTTCCCCCTCAACCCCGATAGGAACTCTGACGCCCATTGAGGCGGTCCGAAATGGGTTATGTCACCAAGGACGATCACACCATCCGCGCCGTGCTCCTCCACCAATCGGTTGGCCCAAGTCTTGACCTTGTCACGCATGTGGATGTCCGAGATCACCAGGAAGCGCATCGCAGCACCAAGGATGGATAAACCTCTTCCTTGACTTATCCTTTCACATCAGAGGAAAGGCAAGGTACCATAGACAAGAACATACGCAATGAGGAAACCGGCCATGGCCCCTCCGTTAAGAAAGGGTAGCCCAGCCTGTGGTCGGCCCGTTGCCACCTGACGCATCAGGAGGGCGAATCCAAGGAAAGAGCCGAGCAGGGTTCCTAATGCCACGGCCAACGCCTCAAGGGAATATTGGAATGGGATCTCCTCCGGGGAGAGGAAGATGGCCGCCGAGACCACCAGGATCCCCGGTATGACCGCATCACCCACCCCCATCATCATGGTCTCCCTGCTCCCGGCCTTGCTCTCGTCCTTGAGGTCCAGAGGTCCTTCATCGTCCATTCGGTAGTCCAAGCTTTTAGGCACCACGAACAGCACCGGCAGGCGCAGCTCGGAGACTCCCTCGGCCAGGGTCAGCATGTGCTTGGTCTTGTAGACTGATATGGCGTCGTACACGGCCAGGATTATGAGGAGGATGAAAACGGGCAAGATCCCGAACGATACCCCGAGTATGGCCGCCGCGCCAAATGCCACGATGAAGCCGACCAGATCGATGATGTACCATTCGGGACTTTTCCACAGCAGCAGGACCAGTACCAGCGCGAGCAATGTGGGCAGCACGTCGACCAGCAGCGCGCTGTCTGTCATGTAAAACGTCAGGGGCAGGAAGACCGCGTACAAGGTCATGAACACCGCACCCAAGAAGATGTAGCGTAGGGCGTTCCCCTTGGTGAGCTTCAGGACCACCAGTATGATGGCGGTCATAACGATCATAGCTGCGATGTAATACAGGGGGTTCAATGGGTCCCCAGGGTCTTCGAAGGCCTGAAGGCTGAGGTCGTAAAGGATGGGTGCGAAGAGCAGGGCGACCCCCTGGACAGTGAGGAAGAGCAAGAACACCGCCACGTACTGTCCTCTGGCCCTCATGTCCACGGCAACGGAAGCTGGACATATGAACCATTCCCTGAAAAAATCGGGACAGGCACTTTCGTCCCGCCGGGACATCGGGAACAACCTATATCCTCAAGAATGCCTTCGATGCGACAAAGATATGACCGATGGCACAACAAGTTACGGCAATAGATTGGACCGCACCAAGGACCTAGCGGACATATTCGAACTAGTGAAGGATGGCGTGAGGGCTCGGTTGGGCATCTCCAGGGCTGGCCTGATGCTTGGGGTCGCCGATATGGGAGGTGGCCCGGGGCAATTCCTGGGCGGTCTGTACCCGGTCACGAGCAACGTCATAGTCCTGAACCTTACCGCCACCAAGGCCATATTGTCGAGCAGGCCGGAACTATACAAGCCATACGTCTTCACGGTACTGTTGCACGAATACCTTCACACCCTCGGTTTCCTGGACGAGGAGCAGGTGCGCCGAATGGTCCACGAGATAAGCCTGGCGCTGTTCGGGCCGCATCATGCCGCGACCTGGATATCTGAGGACATAGGCCGGGTGATGCCCTTTGCCACGCCCCGTGTCGCCACTCCGATAAGGCAGGACGCGGAGGTGGAGCTTGTGGATGGCTTCGACCGCTCCAGCTTTGACCGGTACATCTGGTGAGATTACTTTATCTCGGTCAGGATGGCAAAGGCAACGTTGCCTGAGACCTTGGTGATCTTGGCCTTGACCCGGGACCCCTTGGAGGTGCCAGGGACGTAGATGATGTAATCTCCCACCCTGGCCACGCCATCGCCCTTCTTGCCGACGTCGTCGATCTGCAGGTCAACCTCGATGCCCTCCTTGAGCACGTCCTTCTCCGGGGCCTTGGCGGACTTCTTGACATTGACCGGTCGGTGCGCCCCGCAGGCCTCGCACTCGAGGATGAGTATGCGCCCCTCCCGGTTGATGTGTGTGTCCGGACGGCCACACTCCGAACATAGGACAAATGTATCGGTATAGGTGGTGATACGGTCCTTGATCTGTTGCGGGGTGAGCCTGGCCTTGAAGATGACCCTCCTCCCGTCCACAGTTCCTGGCGTACCTAGCTCCTTCAAAAGGTATTGCAAAAGGTGTTCCGGCTCCCGGCGCAGGGCGTCCACTATCTCTCCGAAGTTCTTCAGGACGGTGGTCTTGCCCTCCTGGAAGACATCTGGCTCTGGAACAGTGAAACGCTCGTGCTTTTCGATGGTCTCCGGCAATTGGGCCTTGGCCCGATCAAGCAATGAGAGGTAATCGTCAGACATGTGAACCACCGCTCTCAAGAGCCACCGTTGATATAAAGGTTGCTAGCGACCGCTTCATCGCAGCCAGGACGCTCAACCAAAGCGGTGCTTGATGGCCGCTTTCAGTAGCCCCAAGTGCAACGGGGAGGGCTTGTTCGGGCGTGATTTGAATTCTGGGTGGAACTGGCATGCCACATAGTAAGGATGGGAATCCAGCTCCCCGATCTCCATGCGCACGCTGTCGGCAGAGCGCCCGGTGAACCTCCAGCCAGCCGTTTCGAACTCCTCGATGTACTTTGGGTTGACCTCATACCGGTGCCGGTGCCGCTCCATGATCAGGTTGGAACCGTACAATTGGAAGGCCTTGCTGTTCTCCGCCACCACCACAGGCTGGGCGCCAAGGCGCATGCTGGCTCCTTTCTTGGTGACGTGCTTCTGCTCAGGAAGCAGGTCGACCACGGGGTAACCGGTCTCCGGCGCGAACTCGGTGCTATTGGCACCTTTGAAGTCCATTACGTTCCGGGCGAACTCGATCGTGGCTATTTGGAACCCCAGGCAAACCCCTAGGTATGGGACCTTGTTCTCCCGGGCGAAGCCCGCTGCCATGATCTTGCCCTCGATGCCTCGGTTCCCAAAGCCCCCAGGGATAAGGATGCCGTCAGCCTTGAGAAGCTCGTCGGTGGGTCCAAAATGCTGCACTACCTCGGAATCTACGAAGAGGAGCTCGACCTTGGTGCCCGCCTCGGCCCCGGCATGATGGAACGCCTCCACATGGCTGATGTAGGAATCCACCAGGTGGGTGTATTTTCCGACCAGGGCGATGCGAACGGTCTTGTTGGGGTTCACGATACGATGGGCGAAATCCTTCCAGTCCACCAGGTCTTGGCTCTTGGCGTTGAGTTTGAAGCGTCCGATGATGAAATCAGTGATGCCTTGGTCGTTAAGGATCATCGGTACGTCATATATGGAACGGGCGTCCGGGGCGCTGACCACCGCCTCGATGGGGACGTCGCAGAAGAGGGAAATCTTCTTCTTGATGCTCTCCTCCAGGGGCTCTTTGGCCCGGGCCACGATGATGTCCGGCTGTATGCCGATGGCCCTCAGCTCCTTCACGCTGTGCTGGGTGGGCTTGGTCTTCTGCTCACCGACCGCGCCCATCACCGGTACTAGGGTGGTGTGCACGAATAGGCAGGTCTCCCCCTTGCCCATCTCAGTGTTCATCTGGCGGACGGCCTCCAGGAAGGGCATGGACTCAATGTCACCCACGGTCCCGCCCAGCTCCACGATGCAGACGTCCGCGCCGGTGGCCTCGGCCACGGTAATTATCTGGTTCTTGATCTCGTTGGTTATATGTGGGATTATCTGCACGGTCTTGCCCAGGTACTCGCCCATGCGCTCCTTCTCAATGACCAGGCGATATACCTTCCCTGTGGTGATGTTATGGTTGCTGGTGAGGCTGACGTCAAGGAACCGTTCATAGTTGCCGAGGTCCAGGTCGGCCTCTCCCCCGTCATCGAGGACGAAGACCTCGCCATGCTCGAATGGGTTCATCGTGCCTGCGTCACAGTTCAGATAGGGGTCGATCTTTATCGCGGTGACCTTAATGCCCCTGGATTTCAGAAGACGACCGATGGAGGAACTGGTAATGCCTTTGCCTAATCCGGAAATGACCCCACCCGTGACAAAAATATACTTCATGCCATCACGGGATTCGACCATATCCCAGGATATTATTTAGAACTTCTGCCGCGTTGTAAAAAGGGCTTTAGCTAAACATTAAAAAAATGAAAATTCTTGAACGAGACGACGATCGATGTTTTCTTTAGCGCTTGGTAACCCAGCCAGGAATTGGTGGGGGAAACACTCGAAATGCCTTCGGCGTGTTTCCCCTTGCGTAGGAGGTGATCCATCTGCAGGTTCCCCTACAGATACCTTGTTACGACTTAACCCTCCTTGCTGAATCTCAGTTCGAATGCCCCAAAGTGAGACACCCTTACTGAAACCCAACTCGGGTGGTTTGACGGGCGGTGTGTGCAAGGAGCAGGGGCATATTCACCGCTTGATGTTGACAAGCGATTACTACGGAATCCAGCTTCATGAGGGCGAGTTACAGCCCTCAATCCGAACTACGATTGGGTTTCGGGATTGCCGTCACCTTTCGATGTAGGAACCCATTGTCCCAACCTTTGTAGCGCGCGTGTAGCCCAGGAAATTCGGGGCATACGGACCTACCGTTGACCTCTCCTTCCTCTGTCTTAGCGGCAGCGGTCCCGTTAATGTGCGCACCCTCCGGAGAGAATACTAGCAATTAACGGTGAGGGTCTCGTTCGTTATCTCACTTAAGAGAACGCCTTACGGTACGAACTGACGACGGCCATGCACCACCTCTCGAAAAATCAGGCAAGGTCATCAGCCTGGCCTTCATGTAATCGTCGCTCCTGGTGAGTTGTCCGGTGTTGAATCCAATTGAACCGCACGCTCCTCCCGTTGCGGTGCTCCCCCGCCAATTCCTTTAAGTTTCATCCTTGCGGACGTACTCCCCAAGCAGCAGGCTTAACAACT
>JACXTP010000028.1 GCA_016919625.1 Methanomassiliicoccaceae archaeon | reverse complement strand
TGGGGGGGGGGATTTCCAATCCCGAGTACATAATGTTTGCTTGAGCATGCTATTTTCTACATTTTGACAAAGGAGATGGTCTTATTATTTAACGAACGATTCATCAAAAAATTACATCAACGCCAAGTTGAAAAAAGACACCCACCGTTTGGCGGTGGGTAATGGGTTTTCCGGGCTGGCCCCTGCGGACTCCGAAAAAATTGAATTTGAAATTTTGTCATCTGGCTCGAGAGATGGGTGGTCCCGGCTGAGCCCACTCATTCTCTCATCCAGACATTTATCTTAGAAATTTAATTCAAAAGCTTTTCCCTTTCATAGCTGGTTCGTCACGAAACATGCGATTGTATGATTCATTCAGCAACCGAAGGATTTGTCTTTTGTGACTGATAACAAATGGGGGTAAACCTGGCAATTGACGTTATTTGGAGCATGAATCCCATCCGTCAATTTCGTCTCCTTGCAAGTTGAGGGAAAATACGATTATCCGAAGTTCTTCGCTAAATAACTAGCCAGTTAGTGACAGGCATCGGCTATTCCCCCTTACAAAAGACTGATTCGCGATGAAACTGAATCACTGAAGTAATCACATATCAAAACGATCCTAGATAGAGGGCTGGTGACTAAGTACTGTTTAGACTTAAAAAGAAAAAAATACAAATGCCTCGAGTTTGGAATTTTTAACACAACCTGGTTCGAATCCGGCCCTGCACCACCTATTTTGAAGCAGCATATAGAACATAAAAACCGGATCTATCCTTTCGTTATGAGTGTATATGAAAATTTCAACGCCATTAATACGGAATTTACAACGATGCCAAAGTGTTCCTTAGCTCTTTAACGACCACGTCCATCTCTTTAGCGGTCATAGGTTTGACCAGATAGTCATCAGCCTTGTTCAGTTTGGCCTTCTTAATGTCCTCAGACGACTTTGAACCACTGTAGATGATCACCTTGATATTGGTGTCATGGAGACGAATGAACTCCAGGACCTGGTGACCGCTGCGTTTTGGGAGATTAAGGTCTAATAGGACCAGGTCCGGTCTTTCCTCCGACCCTTTGTTCACCCGCGTGAACAGATCGATGGCTTGCTGTCCGTCATCGACGGTGGTGATCTTGACAACGAACCCTGTTTCCAGAACATATTCCTTCGCCAGTTCGGCATCGCCTGGATTGTCCTCGACGATCCAGACTCTAAGCGGTCTAGGATATGTCATTCATTTCTCCCCCCCCCCCGCTTGGGGATAGTAAAGTAGAAGGTCGCTCCCTTGCCTTCTTCGGACTCGACCCATATGCGACCGCCATGACTCTCGACGATCTTCTTGGCTATCGCCAGACCTATACCAGTGCCTGGATATATGTCCCTTGTTTGAAGGCGCTGGAACATATGAAATAGCATAGTGGTGTGTTCCATATTCAGACCAATGCCATTATCCTTGACGGCGAAGGTCCATTCCACGCTGCCCTGCAACGCTGAGACTTGAACGATCGGTCGCTCCGATCCACGGAACTTGATGGCGTTACTAATGAGGTTCTGCATTACCTGGGTCATCTGCGATTCATCGGCATTTATTGTCGGCAAGGGTCCAACGACTATGTTCGCCCTGCTCTCCTCGATGGGCAATTTGAGTATTGTGATCGTATTCTCCACGACCTCGCTCATCGCCACCGGAGCGAACTCTTTGGCATTTGTATCTAAACGAGAATACAGTAACAGGTCATCGATCAGCTCGCGCATCCTTATACCGCCTTTTACGGCGTATTGGACATAATCCTGAGCCTTGGGATCGAGCTGATCTTTATACTTCTTATCAAGTAACGTCAGATAACTGACTACCATGCGCAGCGGTTCCTGAATATCGTGAGAAGAGATGTAGGCGAACTGCTGCAACTCGGCGTTGGAGCGTCTAAGCGCCTCCTCCTTCTCCTTAAGGTCAGTGATGTCCTGGACGCTCCACACGGCTCCGGATACCTTGCCCTTCGAATCGAACACGGGCTTCGCCGACGCGATGATGGTCCCCCTCGATCCATCAAACCTTTCAATATTAAGGGTGTCTGTCACCACCTCGCCTTTGAGGGCGATGAAGATCGGCCAATCCTCTGGCTTTAACCGTTCTCCGGTGTCAGGCCACCATGCCATGAATAAGTGATAGTCTTCAGTATACCTAGTCTCGGGCACACACCTCCATATGGAATCAAGTATACCATTGTCGACCTCATTGCCCCCGCGGTCGTCGGTGATGCCCACGGCGACGGGGATGTTGTCCATAATCAACTTAAGGCGGGTTTCGCTTTTTTCCACCCGTTGCTGCGCCCGCTTGACATCAGTTATATCGAAGGCGGTGAAAGCACACTGGTTCTCGCCAGCCTTCCAGGCATTGATGGTGTAGTACTTGTCAATAGCAGCGTCGTAATTATCAAATCGGGTCGGCTCCCCGGTCTTAATCACCTTATCGAAAGCTTCGAGCCGGGAGTCTTCGACGACGCCGAAAAGCTCCTTCCCACGATGTCCAACAACCTTTTCTTTCTTCAGCCCGGTCAGACGCTCCCATGTGGGGTTTACATCTAGAAGGATGTAGTCGATGGGCCTCCCCCCATCGTCGTAGATGAGGTCCAGGAGTTGGAGGTACTCGGCCATGGAGTTGAATAGCCCGCGGTACTTGGTCTCGCTCTCCCTGAGCGCCTCCTCCGCTTTCTTGCGCTTGGTGATGTCGTTAAACAAGGCAGCAAAATAATTCATTTCTAGCATGGGGTAGGCGTGGACCTCGAACCACTTGTCCAGCGCTTGGTTGTATTCTTCGAACGTGACGGACCTCCCTTCTTTCACCACAGTACCATAGCGCTCGAGCCAAACGGGCTCAATGAACCCTAGCCCATCGCTCAATCTTCTTCCAAGGGCCTCTTCATTTGGAATACCGGTCTGTCTCTCATAAGCGTGGTTTACCTCGTGTATGATAAAGTCGTTGGGCCTGCCATGTTCATCAAACAATAGCTCGGTGAGCTGCAGCCCCTCGCCCATGATGGAGAACAAATTACTGTACTTGACCTCGCTCGCGGCCAGTTTCATAGTCCTGTCCTCGACTCTCTGCTCGAGCGTCTCGTTCGCTTCCCTGAGCCTCTCCTCCGCCTGGACACGCTCGGTCAGGTCTCCCACCACGATGCAGTAAGTTGGCACCCTAGCCGTGGATAAAAGACTCATTGACAATTGCATAGGCACTAAGGTGCTCTCGCAAGTCTCAAAGGTCAGCTCCTTTCTGATCGGTCCATCGGCACACCGTTTAAGGCTCTCTCTGAATGACGGCACATCAGAAAGGTGCAAGAATCGCTCGAATTTCACTCCGATGATCTTGTCCAGCGTGGTCCTCATGATCTTGGCGAAGCTCCGGTTGCAGTACAAGATGCTGCCGTCCTCGGCCATGGTGACCGCGCCCTCGCCCATTTGCTCGAAAAGTATGCGGTACGGCTCGTCTGCTCCCATCAGGGTGTAGATCTGTTCACCTTTGTCGGTGGAGACGACGATAGCGTCCACCTCGCCGCTTTGGATAGCTCTCAGCGTTTCTTCGCTCTCGGCGAGCTTTGCTCTCAGCTCCTCATTCTCCTGAAGGAGCCTTTCTTCGATCGAGGAGTTGTTCCTTTTTGTCACATCTTTCCGTCCTTCTTCTTCTCGTGAATCAACTCCAGACCGATGATCACACGCTCTTTATCGGACATGTCCCCGACCAGTTTTCTCAACGGCAACGGTAGCTTCCTTATCAACGTCGGAGCGGCGAGGATCTGTTCTTTCTTCGCCAGCTCCGGTTGCTGATAGATGTCGATGATCTCTAGTTCATATCGTCCTTTCAGTTCCTGTTCGCAGATCTTCTTGATGTTACGTATGGCCTCCTCCGAGCGAGGGGTGGTGCCGGTGATGAATAATCGAAGAACATACTTGATGCTCTTCTCATCTACCGTATCGTCATTGGTATCATCTGACATGTTCAACACCTCTCATTGTGCGGTCGGATGTCCAAGCCTACGAGTACCTTCTCCTCATTGGAGAGGTCCCCGATGATCCTCTTCAATGGCTCTGGAAGCTTTCGTACCAGCGTCGGAAGGGCGACGATCTGATCGTCCTTAGCCAGATGGGGGTTCTTCATCAGGTCGATAACCTCGATGTGATACCGCCCGCAGAGGTTCTCCTCGCAAATCCTTTTCAAATTGGCGATCGCGGCCAGTGATTTTGGGGTCTGGCCGGCCACGTATAGGCGAAGATTGAACTCCTCCTCCTTCTGTACTTGAGGCTCACTCATCATGCTCGCTTCCCTCTTTCCCGCTGGTGGTCCTCAAGGCCTTGAGATGCTTCCTGCTCGTCTCAAGAACCTCCTTTCGCTTATTATCCTCATCTATCTTCCTTTGCAGCTCCGCTTCCCTGTTGGCTAAGTCGGCGCGTTGTGCCTCGATCTGAGAGTCCATGGCCTTACGCTGCTGGTCGAGGTGCGACTTGAGTCGCTCGATCTCATCGGACCGGATGGCCTCCTCGGCCTTTTCCTTCGACTCCTGGGCATAACGGGCCGAGCCGGTGAACACTCCGGACGGTCCAATGTAGGGCGAGATGAGGTCCAAACCCTCGTGGGTGATGAGGAACTCGCGGATCTGGTTGGAGTGAGGCATGCCTCTCGACTTGACCAGTCGTAGGATGCGGTTGCTCTCCCCGTTGGATTCGACGTTCTCGATGATTATCCAGGTGTCGACCAGCGAGTGTATCATGGAGCTCTCCTGAGGCCTCTCGCCATGCTTCAGGTCGGTGACCAGCGAGGTAACGCCCTTCATCTTCAGGTAGTCTACCATCCTGACGAGCGTCGAGCGGACCTCGACCTCCTCGCCGATGGCCATGAGGCTGCTGATGGGATCCAGAACCATTACCTCCGGCTTGAACCGATTGACCATTTTGTGGATGGTGACTAGGTGCATCTCCAGCCCATAGGAGGTCGGCCGGTCGGCGTGGATTTCCAGCAGCCCGCTCTTCACGAACGGCTCCAGGTCGATGCCGATCGAGCGCATGTTGCGAGTGATCTGGCTTGGCGATTCTTCGAAGGTGACGTACAGCGCTTTCCTCCCATCCTCGCAGGCCTTGCGGACGAATTCGGCGCCGAAGCTGGTCTTGCCGGTACCTGCCTGGCCGGTCACGAGGACGGAGCTCCCTTTGAAGTACCCTTTCCCGTCGAGCATGGCGTCCAAGTCGGGAATGCCGGTAGATATGCGCTCGTTCGAGACTTGGGCCGTTAGTCCCAGAGATGATACTGGCAGCACCGAGAAACCGTTCTCGTCGATGAGGAACGGGTACTCGTTGGAGCCGTGGGACGAGCCGCGGTACTTGATGATCCGCATCCGTCTCGTTGCGATGTTGCCGATGATGCGGTTGTCCAATACGATCACGGCATCGGAGACGTACTCCTCTAGACCAAATCGAGTGATCGTCCCTTCTCCCTTCTCCCCGGTGATGACCGCGGTAACGCCCTTGTCCTTGAGGAACCTGAAAAGACGACGCAGCTCGGAGCGCAGGATCAATGAGTTGCTGAAAGCGGAGAAGATCGATTCTATGGTGTCGAGGACGACGCGCTTGGCGCCGATGGAGTCGATAGCATAACCCAAACGGACGAACAAACCCTCGAGGTCGTACTCTCCGGTCTCGATGATTTCCGCTGTTTCGACCTTGACGAAGTCGATGGCCAGCATCTTCTTCTTTTCAAGGCTAATGACATCAAAGCCAAGGGAGGCGACGTTCTGAACTAGTTCGCCCTCCGTCTCCTCAAATGAGAAGAAGACGCCAGGTTCGTTGAACCTGGTGGCCCCATTAACCAGGAACTCCATGGCGAATAGCGTCTTGCCGCTGCCTGGACCGCCGACTACGAGCGTCGGGCGGCCTCGAGGCAAGCCGCCCTTGGTGATGTCGTCGAACCCTTCGATTCCCGTTTGAGCTTTCGGCAGTTCCTTTTTAGCCGTTGATTTCGATCTCGTAGACATGATGAAAACGCCTCGAATATTTGGGGGTCGAGTCTCCACTTCTCCGTTTAAATTATTTATAGGAAGTCTTTCCCCCTCTCTTGAGCTACGCGTGTAAGCTTAATGGTATGTAAAACTTAAAACTACTCTGATAGAGTAATAGAAAGTTCTGCCATTGAATCTGCCAAGTTCATCTGGTATGCGAATGCCAGTAATTCTAGCTCTGCATGCATTTTGTTATCCAATCAATAATATCCCTTAGGCCTTCTATGGAAATAGAATCAATGGATCATTGCTGATGTCTTGGTCCCCCGATGGCGCAGCCGCTTTAAGGCCATCTGGAAGGGTGGAGATACTATCCATGAAATCGCGAGGGACGGCCGAGACATTCAAAGTTCTAGGCATCGTTCCCGTTCCAGTACTTGAAGAGCTGACAGAAAAGCAGATCGAGGTCTTGATATCAGCGCACGAGAGCGGGATTTATGCCATCCCGGCAAGAGCGAAAATGGACGACGTGGCTAAAAGATTGGGTATGTCAAGGTCGACCTATGTGGAGCATCATAGTAAGGCGATGAACACATTGATGGACAACTCATATCCGATGCTCAAACTATTTGCTTTGCCCAAGACCAAATGATCAAACATTTGTACCGCAGGGAGAACGAAATCACATTTCTGTTCGATCGTCTGAGCTTGTTCATTTATCACCATCTATTCGATCGGGGCAATCCGATTTTATTATGTATCCCACCTTTGTTCTTGATTTTTTGAAGGGGGGACATAGTGGCGGGACAAGCTAGCGAGAGCAGGGTGAAGAAGGTCGCATGCAAAGCGCCAGTGCCTCTTGGGGGGCTGATGCTGGGCCTTGCCTCGGCAGGAAACATGGTCCCTGATGTCAAACCCATCTTCGGGGTCCTTTCCCTCTCTGTTCTGGCCATAATCCTACTTCGAATATTCCTGGACACGAAGAACTTCAAGGAGGAGATGAAGAACCCCGCCATCGCCGGGATCTCTTGCACCATCCCCATGGGCATAATGGTCCTGACAACATACACCAAACCTTCCTTTCCCACCTTATCCTACGCAATCTTCATCGGAGCGTTATTGACCCATTTCGCCTTAATGATATATTTCACCAAGACATTCATGCTGAAGTTCGATGTGCATAAGATGCTTCCCGCTTATTTCGTGGTCTATGTCGGGATCGCGGTGGGAAGCGTGGTCGCCCCCATATATGGCGCATATACACTTGGTCAAGCATTGTTCTGGTTCGGACTCGCGTCCTATCTGGTGCTCCTGCCTCTGATCTTCTATCGGGTATCGATCAAGAAAACGGTTCCAGAGCCGCTCTTGCCCACGGTCGCCATATTCGCCGCTCCGGCCAGTCTTTGCCTGGCTGGATATCTCAGCTCGTTCCAGTCCAAGGAGATGGCATTAGTAGGGGTGCTTTTCACATTGTCTCTGGTATCATACATTGCGGTCATCCTCTATCTCCCCAAGCTGCTGAAGCTGAAGTTCTACCCCAGTTGCTCGGCATTTACCTTCCCCTTGGTGATCAGCGCCATCGCCACCAACGCCACATACAAGTATCTAAAGGCCGAGGGGACAGATATTCCAGCCTTAGAGTACTTGGCCTGGTTCGAGATCGCCCTCGCCCTTATCCTGATAACCTTCGTCTTGATCAGGTACACTGACCATTTCGTGCTCAGGCGGGCGAAAAGGCCGAGCCAAGTGAAGTGAAATGCCATACCTTCAGCACGATCGTACTTCAGGCGCATCATTGTCCAGACCAAATGGGATCCAACCAAGGTAAGGTCGAGACAGTAATATCAAGTGAGTTGAATGGAACCAAAGACCAGAGGCTCTTGTCGACCAGCTCCAAAAAACATCCAAATTCGATTTTAAGTGGGCGGGGCAGTTTTTTTCGTCCCGTTCCAGAACAAAGCCCTCATTCCCACACCTAACAGGAGCAATGCCGAACCGAACCAAAGCAGGTTCATCATCGGAATGAGCGTCGCGCTGACCGCCACTCGGTCACCATCACCCTGGTCGAACTCTAAATAGATGTCCTCCCCCAAGGTCTTCACCACCTCGACCTCGCCCCTTACCTTGCGCACCTCGGTCTCATTGACTAGATAGAAGTTCTCCAGAAGGACCCCCTTAGCCACGGACTTTCCCTCCTTGCTCACATCAAGGGTCACGGCCCACACTTGATTGTAATTATGGCTGGGAGAAGGTGCCGCATCGATCACCTCAATGTCAATGACCTTAACATCGAAGCCGCCTACATCGAAGCTCTCCTCCGGTCCCATTATCAATTGATCGCCTGTCGCCGGTATGGACTGAAACCCGGTGGAGCAGACATACGCCAGGAGCAACAACGCCACGCCGAGGTGTATCATCTGGGGTGCCGCAGCTTTCAAGGCGGTGCGGAAAGGTCTCAACAATAAGCGTTTCCAGAGCATGACCAACGCGACCAAGGAAGAGGCCAGGAAGATTGGTATGGGGAAGTAGAGAAACGGGTCCGATCCGATGAACCAGGCGATAATGCCAGCAGCGATGGAGATGGCAGAGACGAAGCCGAGAAGCAATAGGGCTCTCACCATCCCGAGAGACCGCCAGGCCAGGCAGACGATCATAACGAGCATAAGCATCGAGAAGAACAAGGGCACTTTCTGGGTGAGCTCGTCGTAATTCTGGACGAGGTCCGAGTCCAGGTTCTTGAAGAGAATCAGTGTGATTAGGATCCCGATGACCAGCAGTATGACCAAGGTGGCGAACATCAAGCCCCGGTCGTCCAAGGTCAGACCCTGTTCTGCAGCATCGGACCTGAGCCCACCCCGCCTCCTGAGGGTCAGGACCACAGCTATCGCCAGCACGATGAGCAATAGGGCAAAGAGAGCCAACAACGCATGATCATCGGCCAGTAGGGAGAGGAAGCGATCCTCCGGACCTCCCGAACCAACAGAGGCATAGGTATGCACAGCAAATAACCAAAGGTTCCCTGAGCGGGTCACGAACATGGTGAACAGGACGGCGACGAAGGAGACCATGCCCAGGAAGGGGGCGAAGAGGGGGAAATGGCCGGTGCGTTCCAGGCTCGCCGCCGAATGTAGGTAGGCGGTCAGCACCACCCAGAGCACCAGGGAGGTGGTCTCCACCGGGTCCCAGCTCCAATAGCCCCCCCAACCGACCTCATAGTAGGCCCACCATGCCCCGATCATGATGCCCAATGTCAGGAGGAACCAGGCCAACCTCGCCCAGAGGAGCGAATGCCTGTACCAATCCCTCTCCTCCTTCCATAGTGAGGCGGCCGCCGAGGCGAAGACAAGGAGGCAAAGGGCATAGGCGACGAAAACCACGATCGGGTGCAGCACCATCTCCCAGGTCTGCAATGAGATGGGCATTCCACGGCCGTCGGGAAAGCTCTGCAACCTCCAAGCATATTCGCTCGATGGAACGGTCGGGGCGAACAGATCGCTAAGCAGTAGGATGAGAGACAATCCCAAGATCGCCAGGGAGGTGAAGGTCATGAAACGAGCTTGGAAGCCCTCAGAAACCGTTCCACTGTTCGATATCTTATTGGCAAGACAATAACTGCCAACTGCCATGAACAGCATCATAATCAGAACTGAACCGCCGGCACCGGACCAGGCCGACCCGAGACGGTAGACGAGGTCGAGGTCCGACGAGCTTCGTGTCCAGACATAGAGCACATCGACATCGTTGACGGCGAACAGGGTTAGAAGCAGACAGAACAGGAAGGCCAGCTGAAGGACGACCAGCATATTGAGGATGTTGGCCAACTTTCTCCATTCGCTCCTGTTCGACCGGGTTGATAGGAGGGAGGCCAGGAATGCGGCGGAGGCCAGGGCAGCAACGATCCAGACCCCGATGGTACCGATTTCGGTCAATCCAATCCGCCTCCAGACCGGAATCACACTATAACGTTTATATAACGAAGTGCCCCAACGG
>JACXTP010000027.1 GCA_016919625.1 Methanomassiliicoccaceae archaeon | reverse complement strand
CTGGATGTATCTTCATGCCCAGCTCCCTGGCCCGGTAGGTGGAGGGAAAGTTGGTGACGGAGATATAGGGATCGTAGCGGATCTGTTTGGGATGGAGGCCTAGTAAGATGTGGATCATTGTGGTGTTGCCCGCAATGGCCATGGCAGAGACCTCCTCCCGGCATACCTTCTTGCCGGTGGCGGTGCAAATATCTGACAGCACCACCACCTGCGATATCAGGTAGTCGATGCTTTCCTGGATGAGCTGCTGCAGGCGCTTCAGGCCGCCGTCCTCGGCAAAGGCGATTCGGGCCAGGATGTCCTCCCCGCACATGATCTGCTTGTTATAGTCGGAGGCCTGGGCCACGATCTTGCCCGTCTTCAGGTCCACCATGGTCAGAACCACCGTGGTGGTCCCGATGTCCAAGGCGATGCCGAAGTTGCGCTCTGATGTGTCCCAATTGAAGACGTCGATCAAGCGGGGCCGGCCCTCTGAGCGGTCCACCACCACCGTAACCCTCCAACCACTATCCCTAATCACCCTGGGCAGGTGGCGCAGCATGTCCAATGGCACATAGAGGTCACCTTCCTCGATGCCAAGGGCTACTTCCAACCGTTCCACGTCACCAAGGTTGTTGTCGAGGCTAGGAACAGGCAGCTCCAGGTAGTGGGCCTTGGTCAACGGCTCCAAGCTCCGCACCTCCGCCTTGGAGAATCCCTCATAGATCTGAAGGTCTTCTAGGCGGGACTCTTCGGGAACGAAGATGGCCGCATCGCTCGCCACCATGGTCCGGCAGGCCAGCCTCCAGCCCCGTTGCCATTCGACGTCGCTGATGAGCTTGCTGTGCTCGGACTCGGTCTTACCCTCCACTAGGACCTTGCAGCGACCGCAGGTGCCCTTGCCACCGCAGGCGCTGTTGATCTCCACCCCGGCCCGGAAGGCCGCCTCCAAAATGGTGACCTTGTCGTCCAGGGTGATGTCCACGTTCTTCGGGAAGAACTTGACCGAGAAGCTCATGGGCCTGAATCAGGACGGTTGGTATATAATCTTCAGGCCGGTCGCGCGCCGTAGAAACGGCAAAGGGAGCGACAGAAGGCGTAGGCCACCCATCGCCCCGCTTCCTTGTCCCCATCCCGCAGCAGCTCCAGGTCGAAGGAACCGTTGGGGCGCTGCCTGGTCGATATCCAGGTGATCGCCTTGTTTATTTGAGGGTCGTCGGCCGGGAGTCCGAGCCGGGAGAGGGTGTCCAACGAGGAGTTGAGGTCGGTGAACCAGAAGGGGTAGGAGAATTTGGTCCAGTATCCTTTGGCCCTCCTATCTGTGTAGACATCGGAATGGAAGAAACGGGACCGGAGGAGGTCCGCCGCGCGCATGGTTATCTCGCTCTTCCTCCAGACAGGATGGGCGGCGAAGGCGCGCAGCACCACTCCGGTGGCCCAGTGCGATGATGGCTGGGTCTGGTCAGGCGGTATCGGGTCGGAGGCAAGGGCCTGGTTCAAGGTGCGTACGCCCGCGGTGCGGAACGGAATGGCCCAACCGCCGTCATCCTGGCGCACTGAGATGAGCCAATCGAACAATCTGGCGGTCCGTGGGTCCCGAGCATAGCCAGAACGCACCAGCAGAGCGGCTATGGCCCCCGAGTAGTTGGGCGAGTACTGATTACAATAGACCCCTCTTATGTCGCCCTCCGGGTCCTGCAACGAGAGGAGGAACTCGCATGCCTTCTCCACCACGGCATGCTTTCGGGCCAGGCCGTACTTGTCCACCAGGATGGCCAGGTTGCGGTATGTCTCCACATACTCGTAATCACATCCTACCGACCGCCTCCCTCGGTACGTCCAGGAGCCGTCGGCGGACTGTCTCTTCACCAGGCTCCGCACCTGGGGGCTGAACACCAGCCCATCGGAGCGGAGCCCCACGACACCGAGCAGGTTCCTCTTCACGAAGAACTGCAACGCCTCGTCCTCCGTTTGGAGCAAGAACGGCACGGGATCGTACCGGAGCCTCTCCTTCCATGGCATGCCTGACCGCCCCGTTACCTCTTTTTCATGCCCTTGCCGAGCTGGAAGGCCCGGCCGAGGCACTTGCCCTTAGCATAATAGGAGCTGTTGTCCGGGCTATAGAAGATGGGTTTGACAAGCTCGATGTTCGGGTCGCCATCGGTCAGGCAGTCCTCGTCCATCCTCACGTCAAGGATCTCCCCCACGAACTGCGTGTGCAGGCCGATCTCCTTGTGGTAGATGAGCTGGCAATCCAGTACCAACGGGAACTCCTTGACGTACGGCGCGTTCACCCTCTCGCTCCTGACCGGGGTGAGACCGGTCTCCTTGAACTTGTCCACGTCCCGACCGGATGTGATGCCGAAATAGTCGGCCTCGGCCACATGCCCCTCGGAGGGGATGCTGATGGTGAACTCGCGCCGTTCGATAAGGTTGTGATAGGTGTACGTGGCCTTTCGCAACGAGACGCTGACGCAAGGCGGGCTGGAACAGCAAATGCCGCCCCATGCGGCGGTCATGGCGTTCGGCTTGCCTTTCTCATCGTATGTGCCGACCACAAAGACAGGAGTGGGGTAGACCAATGTGCGGGCACCGATGGACTTCTTCATTTCCTCACCTTGGCAGATATCACGGACCGCTTATCATTTATAGACTTGTCCCGACGGGGAACAAAAAGCACATAGTCCGGGGGGATGATGTCATGGGGATGGTGGACGATCACGACCATGGAGAGGAGGACCATGGGCACGAGCAAATGCCTGTGCAAAGGGCAGTGACCAAACCCTTGGTGCTGGCACTGGCCATAACCGCTTCATTCGCCGTGTTCGAACTGGTCGGCGGTTGGTTGTCCAACAGCTTGGCGTTGATCTCGGACGCGGGGCATATGTTCACCGACGTGCTCGCTTTGGCGCTCAGCCTGGGAGCCGCGATCATCGCCTTGCGAGAGCCGACCGAGAAGCAGACCTTCGGTTACCTGCGCGTGGAGATCGTGGCCGCTCTGATCAACGGCATGGCCTTGGCGGTGTTGGCCGTGATCATCATCTATGAGGCGTTCGTGCGCTTTCAGGACCCTCAGGACATCGATGCCGAGCTGATGTTGCTCGTGGCCTCCATCGGCCTGGTGGCCAACCTGAGCAGCGCCCTAGTCCTGCGCAAGCACTCCCACGAGAACCTGAACGTCAAGGGTGCCTTCATACATGTGCTAGGCGATACCCTATCCTCGGTCGGGGTGATAGTGGCCGCCGTGCTCATCATCCTTTTCGATCTGGTCGAAGCGGACCCCATCATCAGCGCCGTCATCGGCGTGGTCATATTCTACAACGCCATCGGCGTGGTGCGCCAATCCTTGAACATACTGCTGGAGTTCACGCCCACCCATATCGACGTCGACGAGGTGCGGGCGGAGCTGCTCCAGGTGAAGGGCGTGATCGAGGTGCATGACCTGCATTTCTGGACCATCGCGTCCGGGGTCTACTCCATGAGCGGGCACGTAGTCGTCGAGGACCAGCCCATCTCCGCTTGTTCGTGCATCATCTCCGCGTGCGAGGAGGTCCTCCGTGAGAGGTTCCATTTCTCCCACACCACCCTGCAACTGGAGTCCACGGCTTGCAGCGTCGACGCCTGCGTCTTCCACCCCAACAATAACGGAAAGAACAGGAAGTAAAAGCTCTTCCTGTCCGAGCAAAGGCTTGGGTACTCTGGAGGGAGACAGGATGCGGGCTTCCGGGAAAGGAAGAAGAAGCGCAGCCCAGAGCTCAATGATCGGGTTTAGGACGCGGGCCGGGCCGCGTTGTTGCTGTAATTGGCGCTGACGCTCACCGCTGGCTCCTGGAAGCGGAACCTTCCCTCCGGGATCATGATCTCGTAGCGCCTTCCAAGGGAGGGGAGGCCCCTTTCACTTATGCTCATGTCCGAGGTGTGTAGCACCTCACGCAACAGGTGCAGCACCTGGCTCTGCCGGGAGCGCGCATCCAGCTCGAAATGGCTGGCTTTCCGCTCGTCCTTGATCCCGGGGGCATCGTCGTCAATTAGTAGCGAGAGTTTGCGCGAGCCGATCTGGAACATCACGTCCAGTCGGGTGGTGCCGCTCTGACCGATCTCCTGCTCCAGGAACATCGTAAGGGCGGACTCGAGCAGAGGGTCGGCCAGCACCTCCAGCCCTTGCAGGTCGTGCTGCATGTCCACCTGACTTGGCCCGACCAGACCGCGAGCCTTCTCCATGAGCGCCCCCAGCTCGGTCCAGCGCTGCTCGCCCGCCCCGACCTCTTGATACTCCTGCAGCAGGTGCATCTGGCGGGATATCTCGCGTACGTTCTTCAAGGCCTTCTCCAGGTAACGACGGCGGTGCTTCTCCGTTACGTTGTCCCGCAGCAGCTCCAGGTAGCTCTCGGCCACCTGAACCTTGTGATCGACCTCGTGCCGGGTCATGTTCAGCACCATGTCCATGCGGCGCGATTGGTCCTGGCCCTGCTCCTCCATCCGGACCTGTTCCGCCACTTTTCGCAGGGAGAGCACCAGCCCGGCCGGTCCGGAGTCGTCCACCAGATGGGACACCCCAGCCTCCATCCAGGCACACCCTTCCTCCATGGCCTCCATTCGGAACCGCACCGGGGCGGAGCGGAACCCGGAGATGAAGTTGTCCAGTTCCAGGAAGGTCCGGACCCGGTCCTGGACGACGACCATGCTGGCGAGCGGCTTTCCCACCAGCTCCGCCTTGTCGCAGCCAAGGTGGCGGCAGGTCACCTGGTTGACGCTGGTGATCCTCAACTGAAGGTCGGTGCACAGCACCATCTCCGCGATGTTATCGGCCCAGCGCTCCAGTTCGCGTCGCCTCTCCTCATGCTCGCGGCGGGTGCGGCGTTGCTCCACCAGTCCCACCATGCGCTGCACCGCATCGTCCAGCTCCGTCACCAGGCCGACCCCCTTGTTGAGGAACAGGTCTGCCCCGGCGTTCAGCGCTTTGATCACTATGGCGCTCTCCGGCGCGGTGCCGAGGAGAGCGACCGGCAGGTCCCCATATTTGGCCCGGACCTCCTCCAGCACCGCCAGGCCGTCGAGGCCGGACATGCGCAGGTCCACCAGGACCCCGTCGTGCACCCTCATCTCCAGGACCTCCAGGCCCTCCCGGGAGCTGTGGACGGTGTCCACTCGAATGTTCGGGTCCGCCTCGATACAGAACTTTACGATCTCCAGCATGCCCGTGTTGTCATCGATGTAAAGCAATCGGATCATTTTTCTTCCTTCTCTGTGATGCAGAGAGTAAAGGGGGGGTAGAAAATACTGGTGCATATAAAAATGAAATAATCAGTACCTGTAAGTATTCACCCCACGATTTCCTCTAGAAATACATGCGATTACAGTGGGAAAATGCAGTCAGGACGCGGAACGCTTCAATGCCGGAATATGCGCACCCCGGTGAACACCATGGCCATGCCGTGCTCGTCCGCCGCCTGGATGACCTCGGCGTCCCGCATCGAACCCCCGGGCTGGATGACCGCTATGACGCCAGCCTTCGCCGCCTCGTCCACCCCGTCGCGGAAGGGGAAGAAGGCGTCGGAGGCCATCACCGCGCCCTTGGCCTCTTCCTTGGCCTTGTAGGCGGCGATCATCGATGAATCGACGCGCGACATCTGCCCTGCGCCGATACCGACCACACGTTCCCCCTTGGCCAGGATGATGGCGTTGGACCAGACATGCTTGCAGACCTTCCAGGCGAAGAGCATGGAAGCGACCTCCTCCTCCGTCGGGGACCGCTTTGTCACCACCTTGAGCATCTCCGGGGTGACATCGACATACCGGTTGGTCTGCACCAGGATCCCGCCTTTGACCTTCTTCATCTTGTGCTCCGGTGCCGCATCGATGGTTATGGGAGCGTTGGTGCGCAGCAGACGAATGTTCTTCTTCCTGCGCAGGTGGTCCAGCGCCTCTGGCTCATAGTCAGGGGCGATCACGCAATCGACGAAGTGGGAGCCAATTTGCTCCGCCGTGGCCATGTCCACCGGCCGGTTCAGGCCGATGACGCAACCGAAGGCGGCCGACGAATCCACATTGTAGGCGGTCACGAAGGCGTCCACCAGCCTGTCTGCCGAGGCGATGCCGCAGGGGTTGGTATGCTTGATGACGACGGCGGTGGGGCGGTCGAACTCCCTGGTCAGCTCGAGCGCCGACTCCAGGTCCAGGATGTTGTTATAGGAAAGCTCCTTTCCATGCAACTTCTCTGACCGCGTTACCGATACGCCCTCACTGAACGGGTCGGTGTAGAAGGCCGCGGTCTGTTCTGGGTTCTCCCCATAGCGCAGGTCGAAGGCCTTCTCCATCCCTATGCTGAGCTTGGTGGGGAATAGATCGCCGGGGAAGGACTTGGAGAGGTGTTGAGCGATCATGCAGTCATAGTTGGCGGTGGTGCGGAACGCCTCGAGCATCAAACGCTTTCTGGTCTCGATGGAGAGCTGGTTATCGTTCCCCTCCATCTCCCCCAGGACAGCGGTGTAGCTGCTCGGGTCGGTGACGACCGCCACCCCCTGGTAGTTCTTGGCCGCCGCCCGGATGAGGGACGGACCACCGATATCGATGTTCTCGATAATCTCCTCCAGGTCGGAGGGGTCCTTGAGCACGGTGTCCTTGAATGGGTAGAGGTTCACCACCACCAGGTCCACCCGCTTCAAGCCCATGTTCTCGAGCTGGGCCATGTGGTCGGTGCGGTCCCTTCGGGCCAATATCCCGGCGAACAGGGCCGGATGCAGTGTCTTCACCCGCCCGTCCAGCATCTCCGGGAACCCGGTCAGCTCAGAGACCCCGACGGTATCGATGCCCTCCTTGCGAAGCAGCGAGGCGGTGCCCCCAGTGGACACTATCTCCACACCCAGCTCCCTCAATCCCTTGGCGAGGTCGACGACCCCGGACTTGTCAGAAACGCTGACCACAGCGCGCTCGATACGGTGCAAACCCTAGCCTCCTGGAACGTGATGGCAGAACCGTGAGGCTATGCCAGCGGTAAATGCCGCCAAGGGAGATAAAACTAATCCCGGAAGTTCAATCCTTGAGGTGCTCCAGCATGCGCTCCGCCGCTTGGGCCTTGGCCTCCCGCTTCGTCCGCCCTTGCCCGCTGGTGCTGCGCTCCGGCAATCGCAGCCAGGCCTGGAAGTACTGCTCGTTGCCCACCTTCATCTCCAGGGTGGTGTAGTTCGGACTGGGCAGATGACGCTGGTCGCACCACTCCTTGACCTTGCTGATATGGTCTATGCGCTGGAAAGCCTGCTCCATGGCGGTCGGAGGGGCCAGCCGGCCATAGACGAAACCGCGCACCGCCCCCATGCCGCCGTCCAGATATATGGCGCCGATCAACGCCTCCACGGCATCGGCCATCATGCCGTCCGTGACCTTGGTCACGCTCATACCTACCTCCAGGTAGGTCTCCAGGTGCAATTCCTTGGCCACCTCCATCAGGTAGGTGCGGTCGGTTAGCACGCTCCGCTTCCGGGTGAGCCCATGCTCCTTCTCCTGGGGAAAGGCATGGAACAGCTCGTCGGAGATGACGTACGCCAAAACAGCGTCGCCCAGGAACTCCAGGCGCTCGTAGTTAGGTGTCCCGGCGGAGCGGTGTCTCAGTGCCTGCTCCAGCAGTCCGCGTTCCTGGAAATGGTGACCGATCAGCCCTTCCAGCTCCTCCCAGGTAAAATCCGTGGAAGCACCTTCCTGCGCCGGGCAAGGTCCTTCGTCGCATAAGAACCCTTTTAACAGGTATGGACATACGTCGGGGACGGTGCTCTCATGTTGGTCATCAGTGAGCGGGTGAACGGGCTCTTCGGCGCGGTCGGCAAGGCGATAGACAAGCGCGATGGCAAGTGGATACAGGAGCACGCCCTGTACCAGTTGGAATGCGGGGCAACCGTCTTAGACGTCAACACTGGCCCGGGACGGGAGGACGGCCCGGCGGCGATGGATTGGTTGGTGCGCACCATCCAGGATGTCACCGAGGCCACTCTGTGCATCGACACCCCCGGCCTGAAGACCATGACCGCTGGCCTGAGAGCGGCCAAGAACCCGGTCATCATGAACTCCACCACCGCGGAGCGGAAGCGCATGGATGCGCTGTTCCCGCTCTGTCGCGAGCATGGCGCTGAGATCATCTGCCTCACCATGGACGAGAAGGGCATACCGAACGACGCGGAGACGCGCACCGAGCTGGCCATGACCATGGTCACTGTGGCGATGGAGCATGAGATAATGCCAGACCGGTTGCTGTTGGACCCGCTCGTCCTACCGATCAAAGCCGCCCAGGACCAAGGCATGAAGGTCGTGAAGGCCATCGGGATGTTCCAGGCCTTGAACGAACCGCCCATCCGCACCGTGGTCGGCCTGAGCAACGTCTCAAACGGCTGCAAGGACAGACCGATGGTGAACCGAACCTACCTGGCCATGTTGTTGGGGGCGGGCCTGAGCGCTGCCATCCTCGATCCGGAGGACCAATTGCTCATGGAGACGGTGAAGACCGGCCAGGTGCTTCGCAACGAGAAGTTGTACTGCGATGACTTCCTTCGGGCCTAGTTCTTGATGGGCCCGATCACCTTCAGACGAAGCGCGGACCATATCTCGTCGATCGATATGTTGGATACCGCATCGAACCCTATCGTACGGACATAGGCCCAGATGATGTCCCGATTCAGGTCGGTCCTGACCCCGGAACCTCCCTTCGGATAAGTGACCCAAAGGACGGCCGCCCCGAGTACCGACCTGATCTCTTGCAATTGAGACCTGAGCGCTGCCATGTCCCGCACGAATACCTGCACCACCGCGGCGTCGGACCGCATCACGGACTCCAACTGGCATCCGTGCGGCAGCACCCCTAGGAGGGAGACATATCCATACGGTGCGTCGATTACGACAAAGACCTGTCCGGGCTTTAGGTGGAATTTCTCCGATATGCTCTTCGTGGACACCGGACACATATCTCATATCTAGAGCGGGCGAAGATATCAGCTTTTCTCGGCATGAAAGCGATAAATCCCCCACAAAGGAATAAAGTCTTCAGATGGAACAGGAGGGCGGAGCGATGGAACATGCCCAGGGCGCGGTGCGCATGGCCCGCCCTTTCGTGCTCCTCGCTGGCGTTCTAGCTTACCTGGTCGGTCTGGCCTATGCCTGGTTCCGCGTCGGCTCCATCGACCCCATCGCCGCCGTTTACGGTCTGCTGGTCCTCATGACCGCCACCATGATGGGGCATTATGCCGACGAGTATGCCGACCTGGACACCGATTCCATAACCCGGCGCACCTGGTTCTCCGGCGGCTCGGGGGTGCTGCCCGAAGGACGAATACCACCGAGGTTCGCGTTACGCATGGCGTTGGCCATGCTGGTGATCACCCTGTTCTTGGCCGGCGCTGGTTGGATCTGGGGCATGTTCACCTTGGACTACCTTGCACTGCTCGCGCTGTCCCTGTTCCTCGGCTGGTCCTATTCCATGCCCCCTTTACGCTTGGAGCGCAGGGGATGGGGCGAACTGGACAACGCTTTCCTGGGAGGCTTCTCCATGGTCCTCGCCGGATACCTGCCCCAGGCGGACAACCTCGACCTTGACTCCCTGTTTTTCTGTATGCCCATGTTCCTAGTGGTCCTGATAAACCTAATACCGGTGCATTGGTCCGACCGGGAGGCGGACCGGGCGGTGGGAAAGATTACTATGGTGGTTAAAATGGGCGAAAGGGCATCCACATTGTACCTTCTACTCATCGCATCGCTCTACGTGGCCACACTACTGCTCTGGCCGGACATCATACCGACCGAGGCCATGGCACTTATGCTGCTGACCTTCCCTTTTGCCCTATGGTCCTATCTGCGGTTCAAAAGGAGAGGGGATGAGTGGACCGGCTCGTTGCTGATGGGGTCTTTCTTCCTGGCCACGATCGCAGGGCTAACGCTGGCCAGTTTATGATCTGAGAATATTGTAAAAAATTGAAACGGGCCGTTGGGCCCGATGCGTTGCGCGTCCTTGCAGGATCAGTATCTGTCGCGCTGCGGCTTGTGCTTCGCGTAGCAATCCTTGCAGTAGACTGGCCTTCCCTCAGTCGGTTTGAAGGGGACCTGGGTCTGACATCCGCAGTCAGAACAGGTGGTGTCATGCATCTCTTTTGGCCCGTCGTTCCTGGGGCGGCCGTAGCTGCCCCCACTCTTGTTTCCGTACATTACTAAACTACCTACGTTTGCTTATTTCCCTGGCCCTTTCGGAACCGCGGGATGTTGTTTCAATGTTGCTTCCAATATTTAATTCAATCTGGAAGATAGCCTGCTATGATATCGTCGTAAGATGACAACAGCCACGACGGTGGCGGGCTGGAAATGATGTTCTCTTCACTGATTTGACACCGTCGATCGAGACGGCTTTGAACGCTGACGCCAAGGCGATGGTGTCGGTCCGTCCAGCCCTCTGTTTCTAACTGGCGCCCTCAGGATCGAGGCAGGAGGCCGGCATCCCGCACGATCTGCGGCACAACCTCCTCCCAGGCCACGGCCATGATGTGCACGCCATGGACTCCCTCAACGCCCTTGAGATGCTCGATCTGCTCGTGGCATAGGCGGAGCCCTTCCGCCTTGGGGTCGCTGGCGGAGCGCATCCGGTCCACCACCTCGTCCGGGACGATCATCCCGGACACCTTGTTCTTCATGTACAGAGCGACCTTGTGGGACTTGAGCGGCATCACTCCGGCCAGTATATGCGTCCGTTCGTGCAGTCCGCGTTCGCGTACCTGCTCCATCCAACGCTCGAAACGGTCCATGTCATAGATGGACTGGGTCTGGATGAAGTCCGCCCCGGCATTGACCTTCTTGGCCAGGCGGTGCACGCGGAACTCGAACGGGTCCGCGAACGGGTTCGCCGCCGCCCCTAGGAACAGCTTGGGAGGGACCTCTAGCTTGTCCCCGCCCCACACCGTGCCCTCATCGCGCATCTTCTTGAACACCATCAATTGCTGTATCGAGTCCAGGTCGTAGACGTTCTTGGCCTCACGTTGGTTGCCGAAGCATTGGTGATCGCCGCTGATGCAGAGCACGTTACGTATGCCCAGAGCGGAAGCTCCCAGTATGTCCGACTGCATGGCGAGGCGGTTCCGGTCCCGACAGGTCATCTGGATCACCGGCTCCAACCCCTCTTGCAGGCATATCACTCCCGACGCTATGCTGGAAAGTCTGACCATGGCCGTCTGGTTGTCGGTCAGGTTGAAGGCGTCGGCGTGGCCTCGCATGGCCCGGGCGTGCTTGATGATGGTCTCCGGACTGGACGACTTAGGAGGCCCGATCTCCGCCGTGACGGCGAAACGACCCGCGCCGAGCGCCCGCTCCAGCTCGCTGCCCGCCTTCATCTTGTCCCCTCCAGCTGCCGGCGCTCCTCGACGTCCATGACATATTCCTTACGAACGATCTTGCGAGGCCCGCCGCTGCGGCTCGGTCTCCAGTCCTTGGGCGGTAACGGCGTCTCCATCAGGTCCAAACGGCCTAGGCGCTCCAGGCTGTGGTAGATCTGGTCCCAGGCGCATGGCGTCTCGGCGGATATCTCGCACTTGCCGTTCTGCGAGCCTCCGCAAGGACCGTTCAGCAGCGATTTGGCGCATCGGGCCACCGGACATATTCCCCCAGTGAGGTGCAGCACGCAGTCCCCGCATCCGCCGCACTTCTCGATGAAAACGCCCATCTCCTCCGGGGCGCCCATGTTGGATGTGTCCAGTCCGGGTATGACCCTGACGTCGGGGTACATCGCCTGGATGACCTGGGCGCCCACGCCACATGCCAGCGATACGATGCAATCGCGGTCCTGGACCGAAAGGGCGAGCTGTTCCGCCCATTCCCTCTCACAAGCCCTTTCCAGTGTGATCTCGGCGATGTCCCAGCCCTTTCCCTTCAATTGTGAATGTATCCTCAAAGCCTCTGCCAGTACGCCGACCTCCTTCTCACCACCGGCCAGGCAGATGGCGACGCAGGAACGGCAGCCCACGAGCAATATGTCCTTGTGCGTTCCCAACGCTTCCACTACAATAGGCAACGGCTTCTGCTGTGCGATGATCATGTCCTCACCTTGTTGATGGGGCTCTCCCCGATGACCTCAAGACGCTTCCTCATCCCTTCGACCGCCTCGACGAAAAGCCAGGCCTGATTGGAAGCCAAGTTCACCATCTCCAGGCGCTCCGGTTCGATGCCCAGCTGGCCGAGCAGCTCCTTTGCTTGTCCCACCCGCTTCCTCGCCTCCACATTGCCGTACTGATAGTTGCAGTTGCCCTCCAGGCAGCCAACCACCAGCACGGCGTCCGCCCCTTCCCGGATCGCCCTCAGGACGTGCTTGGTGTCCAGCCTTCCTGTGCAGGGCAAGCGGATGACGGTGACATCGGGATCGTACTGCCTGCCTTGGACCCCGGCCAGGTCTGCGGCCGAGTACCCGCAGAAGGAGCATGTCATGGCGATGACCTTCATTCGCTCTCCCTCCTTAACGCCGCATGTAACGCCATCTCGATCTGGTCGTCCCGGAACGAGTATTGCTGTATGGCCTTGGACGGGCACATGCCGACGCAGATGCCGCAGCCCTGGCACAGAGAGATGTCTATCGATGCCTTGCCCTCCCCGCCGATGCTTGCGGCCCGATAGGGACAGATGCGCACGCAGGTGAGACAAGCGGAACATTTGTCGGGCCACACCTCGGCGACCTCGCCGCCGTTGCGCCATTCCATCCCGAGCAGGTCGGAGGCCATCACCGTCGCCGACATTGCCTCCAGGGACGGCCCAATACCGAGACTGCGCTCCGCCGCCCCGCCGCACAGGAACACTCCCTCTCTCAAAGTGGAGCTCGGTCTGAGCTTGGCATTGGGACGGAGGAAACGACCCTGGGCATCGATGGGGATGCCGATGGCCCTTGCCAGACTGGAGGTGTCTGGGATCGCGGTGGCATTGTCGAGAACGAGCAGGTCGAAAGGTATGGAGACCTCGCCCCCTAGGTGGATGTCGCTGACGATCAGTTCCTTCCCCTCTTGCTTTGGGAGCCTGTCGCTGCGCAACACCCTGACCCCGGTCTCCATGGCCTTGTTATAGCCAGCCTCGCATTGGCCGAAGGCAAAGACCTCCCTGGTGATCATGGTCACCGTGCACTTGGGCCGTGTGGACCTCAGGAACAAGGCGTTGTGCACCGCCTCATGGGTGGAAAGGGGATCGAAGGCGCTCTCGCCCACCTCGTCCATGGCCAGCATGACCACGTGCCGAGGGATCGCACTCCCCGCGCGCAACGCTTCCCCCAGATCGTGCTGGGTCTGGATCTCGCCATGGTACCGTTCCGCTAACGGATTGGGGGCGTCCTGCAGGTCCAACGCCACCACCACCGCACCGATCGACAGCTCCGTCTCCCCCAGAGGGGTGTCAAGGACCGCTTGGAATCGACCGGGGTGCCCCCTCAGGTCGGTGAGGCGGGTGTCGTTGAGCACCGTTATCGCGTCCCCCGCCTGGCCGAGGAACTGCTCGAAGCTGCCCTCCTCCAGGTTGATCATCTCCTCGCCATGGGCCTCATCCGCGATATGGTCGGAGGCGTTCACCATGATGACCTCGTGCTTGAGCAGGTAGGCCTCCTTCGCGGCGACGCAGGCGCTGTGCCCTCCCCCCAGGACCATTATCGTCCTGGAGGCCGGAGCGCCCTCGCTATGCGGCGGGACCTGCATAGAGAGACATCTCTGCAATGAAATATCCAGCAATCGTTCCGCCTTGCTCTGCGTCGACCCCTTATCATGCACCAGAGCGCACTGCTCCTTGAGGTTGCAGATCTCCACCATATATGGATCGATGCCGCCGCCTCTGGCCACTTGGAACATCCTCTCGCTCAGCAGCTTGTAGGAGCAGCCTGCGATCAACATGCGGTCGACCTCACCCGAGCGCAACGCGAGCAACATCCGGTCTTTGTCCTCGTCGCGGCAGCATTCGTCCATCACATCCACGCTGCGCACTCTTGGGTGCGACAAGAGCCACTCCATCAACGCATCCAGGTCCACCTTTTCGGATACCGTTCCCTGGCAACGGCACAGGAAGACGGCCATGCCTTTGGCCTCGGGGATGGGAGCATGGGTCGGCGGAGGGTCTGTCATTCCATCCCCTCCAGGTAACGCACGATCTTGGCCGCGGCCACCACGCCGTCCATGGCGCTCTCCTCGATGTCCTTGGGGCCGGTGCATGCGCCAGCGAACACCAGGCCTCTCGCCTCGAGCGCCCTCGCCTGCTTGCCCTCGCTGAAGAAATGGCCGTGCGGGTTGAGCTTGATGCCCATGGCCTCGGCCACGAAAATATTGGATATGGAAGGTCTCATGCCCACCGATAGGACCACCAGGTCGAACTCCTCCGTTTCGACCTGGCCATCCTCAGGGGAGGCGTAACGGACCGTGGGCTTGCCTTTATCGGAGACGCCGATCTCCGCCGGCCGGGAACGGATCGCCCTCACCTTATGGTTCTGCGATGCCCATGCCAATAGGTCGTCCTGCCGGTCATAGGGCCGCCAGTCCATGAAGAGGAATGCCAGCTCGACCTGGGGGTCCTGGGCTACCATGTATCGCCCCAACTTCAGAGCGTACTTGCAGCACACCTTGGAGCAGAGCTGCATGCCACGATGTGGGTCGCGAGAGCCGACGCATTGTATGAACGCCACCTTTTTCATTGCCGCGACCCCGGGGACGTAGACCT
>JACXTP010000001.1 GCA_016919625.1 Methanomassiliicoccaceae archaeon | reverse complement strand
TGATGGCCACACCCAAACCAAAATTGATCGCCATATTGATGATCGAGACCTCCCATGAGCTCGATATCACATCCAGCCGAGCATTGGAGAGCGCCATCAAGGCAGCGAAGGAGGAGGGCGTGGAAATAGTAATGACAGGTGTGGCCTCCTTGACCCTGGGTTCAATGCGCAAGGCGGGCATCATCGATCTGATCGGTGAGGACCATGTCATATTGGACCCACGAGCGGTGGTGGAATACTATGAGCGAAAATATGGCCCGTCATCGATAGGCCCATAATATCCGATCGGTCATCAATCGTCCAATGTGGACAGGTCGCCCAGGGGATGACCTAGCTCCTTTGCCTTGAGCACCCGGCGCATGATCTTGCCCGAGCGGGTCTTGGGCAGGGTGGTGACGAAATCGATCTCCCTGGGGTATGCGTAATATGAAAGTCTGGTTCGGACGAACTGGCTGATCTCGTTCTTCAGCACCTCCGAGGGAGTGTGGCCCGGTTTGAGCACGATGAACGCTTTCACTATCTCACCGCGCAGCTCGTCAGGCTTGCCTATCACGGCCGACTCTGCCACCGCCGGATGCTCGATAAGGGCCGATTCCACCTCGAACGGACCCAGCCGTTCGCCGGAGGTCTTGATCACATCGTCCACACGCCCCAGGAACCAGATGTAACCATCCTCGTCCTGGTAGGCCTGGTCGCCCGATATGTACCATCCAGGCACATAGAAGTATTCGCGGAATTTGGATATGTTGCCCCATATGCCGACCATCATCGAGGGCCAGCCAGGACGGAGCGCGAGGAACCCTTCCTTGCGGGGCGGTAGCTCCTTTCCGTTCTCATCCACTATCGCCGCCACGACACCTGGCATCGGCCTTCCCATGGATCCGGGCTTGATGGTCATGCAGCGGTAGTTCGAAATGCAAGGGGCACCGGTCTCGGTCTGCCACCAATTATCGTGGATGCGTTTTTGGAACGACTTCAGGCCCCAACGCACAACTTCCGGGTTCAACGGCTCTCCGGCGGAGCAAATATGCCTTAAGGAGGATAGGTCGAACTCCTGCACCGCCCCATCCCCTGCCCTCATGAGCATCCGGAGGGCGGTCGGCGCTGTGAACCAGACGGTCACGTTGAAGCGCTCGATCAATGAATACCAGGTGCGGGGGTCGAAACGGCCTTCATATGAGATGATGGTGATGCCGAGGTACCAAGGCCCCAAGATGCCCACGGACGTGCCCGTTACCCAGCCCGGATCGGCGGTGCACCAGTAGATGTCCCCCTCGCGCAGGTCGACCACGTTGCGGCAGGCCATGAGCTGCTGCAGCATCGCCTTGTGCCCGAGCATTATGCCCTTCGGCTTACCGGTGGAGCCTGAGGTGTAGTGGATGATGTACGGGTCGTTCTGTCCCATCCCCACTGCCTTAAATTCAGAGTCGCCCGACGCGGACACATCATCGAAACGGACGGTCCTCTCGCCCATACCTGTGTTGTCACCTACGATGATGAACCGCTTTATGACGTCCAGCTCCTTGAGGACCGGGCGGATCCGTTCATAGAGATAGGGGGAGACCACCATATAGCTAGCCTGGCAATCCCTCACTCGGTCCAGGACCGCCTCGGGCCCCAAGGCGGAGAACAGAGGACCTGCTATTCCGCCCATCTTCGCGATGCCGATGAGGGAGACGAAAAGGTCGGTGTTTCGGTCCAGGAATACGAAGATGCGGTCACCTTTGACGGCGCCTAGCTTGATCAGTCCATCGGCGAAGCGACTGGACCTCTCAGACATCTCTCTGAACGTGACCGGTACCACATCGCCACTGGCAAGAACGGAATATAATGCCACCTTGTCCTTCATCGGACCGTTGGCATGGCGATCGACGGCCTCTGCGGCCACATTGAAGACCCCACCCCTAGACCAATCGAAGTTCTTGTTGATCGAGGCCCAATTGAACTCGTTGTAAGCCCTCTCATAGTCCTGGAGGTTGCCAGGGTCGGTAGGGGGGATGGTCTCATCCATTCAGCTTCTCCTCGGGTGAGCGGGAAGAACAGTTTTGGCATATTTAAACGATGTAGAGGGGCGGTCTGAACTCGTCGCAGAACCGGCTCATGGCTTGCCATCGAGACGTTCGATTAGATACTTCAGAGGTCGCAGGGATATCTCGCTCCCCCGATCCCCATCTTGGAAGTCGAACGGGTTGTCCAGGTCCTTGATGAGGAGGAGCATGTAGAGGATGATGAACGACATCACGCCCACAATGAAGAGGGACTCATACAGCGGTTCCATGTTCAATAGCAGAAGGCCGAATATGAGCAGGACCGCAAGGATCTCCACGATGGTGTAACCGGACTGAACGAAGCTGGTTTCGCGGATGGTATGGATCCTGGTCACCATCGTTCGGACGTTGGACTGCTCAAGTTTGATACGGGTGACAAAGACCCCCTTGGTCAGATCCTCCTGCTGCAGCAGATGGTCGTTCATCAAGGTGATCTTGGCGAGGATGTCCTTTGTGCGTACCTTGCGATGGAACCAACCGTCGAAATCATGTATCAAGGCCACATGAAAAGAAAGGAAAGCCTGGGTGGCAGCTGTGCTCTTGTTTCGGTCCATAAGGTAGGCCTCATCATAAATGGCCTCCAAACTACATGCCAGGTCTCCAGGGATGCGCTCGCTCTCTTTGTAATCGGAGATCACACCGGCGATGAGGAAACCGAGCAGGAAGGTAGACGCCGCGATGATGCTCGTAAAAAGGGCGTTGAGCTCGATGACCTCCCAACCCAATATATGGAACATGTACTTCAGGACCAGGATGAGGGCGATAACTGGCAATAGACTGACCACGATGTGCCATTTCCTGCCCACCCTTGGTATCTGGACCATGTCATTCGACAACTCTTCCCATTTAATTAAGTTTAATCCTGTAGTCGTCGCCGCTTACATCCGTAACAAGACGTCGTGGCATGCCGTTCCATCCATGCCCGGGTTCTAAATAATCGATGCTGTATGAGCAAAACGAATGGGATATGCCGAAGATCTGAGCCGTTTTGAGGACCTCGCCTCCAGGTACATCCCCCGGAGGGAGGACTGGACGCCCTCGGAGGAGGCAGTCTTCGGTCCTCCGGACCCTTATCGGGTTCCAAAGGACGAGGCGGACCGGATGCGCTACCGAGCGGTGAAGCACCAGTTCGAGCGGCATTACCGATTGAACCGCATGTACCATGATTTCTGCAGGGAGGCCAAGGTCTCTCCGGAGGAGATTCGTGGCCTTGATGATCTGGACAAGGTGCCGTTGATCCCCTCTGAGTTCTTCAAGGACTGCCCCCCTGGCAAGGACTTCGCGCTCTGGCTCGGAAACGTCTACACTGGGGAGCTACCTCGCATAAAGGTCGGCGGTAGGTCGCCTTCCCATGACCAGGTCATAGATTCCTTCAACTCGGCCGGGATGGCGGTCTGTTACAGCAGCGGCACTGGGGGACGTCACACCTTCATGCCCCGGGACATGCGCTGCTTCCTCACCAACGAGTACGCCATGGCCAAGGGCGTCATCTCCATGTTCTTTCCCCACTGGAACCCGCAAATGCGCGGTTATCTTTTGCTACCTCATCCCTTCAAGACCAATCTCTTCGCTGGGCGCCTAGGGACCATCTTCTTCGACATCATGCGGGACGTCAACGTGGCCGTCGATCGCAAGGTGGACACCGAACTGATCCGCCTAAGCATGAGCGAGGGCCACGGCCTGAAGGGCCGAGCCTTCAAATACATCGCCAAGCGCAAGTCGGAAAGGACGGTGCAGGACATCATAACCTGGATCGAGCGCAACCAGCGTGAAGGACATGAGATGGCGCTGGTGGGCGCACCGTTCCTGGTGCATTCGGTCATCGAGAGATTGAAACAAGAAGGGCGCACCTTCGACCTCGGAGAGAGGGGCTGTGTCCTAACCGGTGGTGGCTGGAAGGTCCATGAGAGCAAGCGTATGCCCGAGGCTGAGTTCCGCCGTGATGTGGAAGAGTTCCTGGGCATCCCACCGGACCAGTGCATCGACCTTTATGGCATGGTTGAGGCCAACGGCTGGATGACCCAGTGCCCTGAGGGACATCACCTGCACATCCCGCATAGCTACATGCATACCATGGTCCTTGATGACGAGTACCGTCCCGTCGGCTATGGCGAAACGGGACGCCTTGCCTTCCTGGACGGGTCAATGGGCAGCTATCCCGGGTTCATCATAACCAGCGATCGGGTGCGTATGCTGGAACGCTGCCCGGTGTGCGACCGGCCCGGTCCGGTGCTGGAACCAGGTGTGACCCGCGTGGCGGGCAAGGAGTCCAGAGGCTGTGCGGAGGAGGTGCGGAGGATGGTATCCTCGGACATGAGGAGGGGGGCGAGATGACCGGACTGGGGGAGATCAAGGACAACGGCTACATGCCGCAACGTGCCTACATCGCGCTCATGGCCCGGGGCGGTTGGTCCCTGTCCAAGGTGATCCTGTTCAACATGCGCGAGCTGAAACGGTTGCGGGTCGTTCCTGAGGGCGAGGAACGTCATGTCCGCCCGAAGAGGCAGTACGTGATACCACCATACCATGAATCGATGCGGACCTGCCGCTCCCAGGAGCGCTATCTCCGCCCCACGTTGTATTGCGACCCTAACGATCCCGACGTCATCGCCATAGCCGACCAGCTCGGGGCTTTCAAGGTCTCCGACCGCGAGTTCGCCGAGGCGGCCTTCCACTTCGTCAAGGAGCGCATGCTGCTGGAGGAGATGACGCTGAACGATGTGGGCGAGACGTTCCAAAGGGGCACGGGAACCTGTTTCCATCTCATCACCGCCTTCATCGCCCTGTGCCGTTGTGCCGGAATCAAGGCCCGCTACAAGATCTTCGCCATGAACATGATCCGTTCCTGGTACGACGTGGTCATCCAGCCGGACCCATTCATCAAGAAATGGTACGATTCCCTGGGCTTCTTCGTGCTGGAGGGGGAGGGCGAGGTGCTGATCGACGGTGAATGGCTTGTCGCCAATGTCGGCCCGGAAGCGGAATGGCAGGCGGCGACCGGCACGCCCATCACCCGCCTGGGCGAGGGCTCCTTGGGCAACTGGTTCAACGCCGTCCCGGGTACGGAGATGCGCATGGAGTCCATACCTTATGGGCTCGGGACCTCCCTGGAGCTGTTGCATGCCATCGCTCCAGGCTCGATGGAACGGGTCAACATAAGCATGGTCAAGCAGAAGGAGCGAGGGTCCAAGGTCATCGCCGAGGCGGGTGGCCTCGAGGCGTATGACCGCATGGCCCGCCTGCGACAGGGCCCGCGCCGGCCGAAGATGAGGTTGGAGCCTAGGGCGCAGATCGTCTTCGACGATTGAATTCCGCACATCCAGTGGGGTACCTCGGCATAACGCTTAAGGCCGCCCAGACCATTCTCCTCCCGTGTCTCAGTACGGCCCCGTCCGTCATCGTTTCTTCGCACTTTCTATCGCCCTCGCGATGCTCACCGTAAGTCTCTTCCTAGGCTCAGGTATGCTGTCGGCCAGCCATGCCGAACCTGGACCTACGGAACTGAACGATGGCGTTTGGGGCTCTAGAGAGACATTCGACCATGTCACCACTGGGACGCAAGGGAGCTTCGGTGATGTTGACCTCTACCCTAACGTAAACTGCGATGCGGTGGTGCTAAACGGAAGGGTCTGGCTTATGTACCGCGGCAACGAGAGTCGGATGGTGGCGAAATACACACCGACGGTCAGTGCTTCGGCTTGGAACCTCAGTTTCGAGGCGTTCGCCCCACGGGAGCTGTCCTCCTATGCAAGGGTGGGGCAACAACCTGGGGTCTACGCCGTCAAGGCCCTTCTGAACGATAGCACTGGCTCATTGGTATGTGGGATCGAGCTTCGGGTCAGCGAGGAAGGGACGCAGGGAATCTATTGCTATGACCCTTCGACCTTCCTGTGGGACAAGGTGGCGGACCGGATCGTACCCGCGTTGGTGCATCGCTATGACGACTTCGGACTGTCGCCTGAGCGGTACGTCGTGTCGTTCGCATATGACGGCAGTGGGTCCGTCCAGGTGACGGTAGGGCACACTGGTGGAGCGGTCCTTTTCACCCGAAACGTCGCCATGCCTGGACCGTCGCCGGCACCGGTGCTTCGCTTCTACGACGACATTGGAATTTCCAAGCTCGGAACGACAAGTTACGGCATCAACGGCGGCTGGATGCTCGATGATTTCGGTGTCCGGTCGACGGCCACTCGATACGCGTTCGTCGAACCTACCTACGAATATGTCCCAAAGGACGGCCCGGCATGGCTCACCGTACGGGACAGGAACGGTGTGGCGATCACTGATGCCGTGGTCACCATCGGTGGTCAGGCAGCGACCTTCGACCTGATCGAGGGTCGATACGAGGCGATGTTCGACCGTGAGGTGGACTGGGCCGTGCCAACGAATTACGTGGTGAACCTGGACGGCGTGGAGATGGCGGGCAGGTTGGAGTTGACCACCATCCAATCGGACCCGCTAGCCAGCGTTCCCAAGTGGTGGAACGGGTGGGAATGGGCCACGGTCTTCGGTCTGGACGATTGTACTGGTCCCGCCAGCGCGCTGAACCACTATCGGGATTACGACCACCCCACCACCGCCTATGTGATGAGCACCGTGGGCAACTCCTCCGAAGTTCTTGCCACCCAGTCGGAGATAGGGCTGCACCTCCCTCATGACTATTCCACCTGGATGAAGAAGAGCTGGACCGAATCCGTGGACGCGGCGACAAGCGGCCAGGACGCCTTCTCCTCGGTGTACAATTATTCCAGCCGTTGGGACGACCCGGATTATGTGGGCGATGGTGACGCCTACATCTCCATGGCAAACCCGGGCAACAGCGCCACCTACCAGATGATGTACGCCCAGTATGCCGCAGGCATGCGCATCGAGGGCATAGGGTCGAACTTATACAACGGCGTGCCTGGAAACTCATCGCTGATGGGTTGCTATTGGGTATGGGGTTCGGAGATAGACCCCTATGTGGCCTGGGACCCCGTCTCTCCCTACGATCTGATGGACGCCTCGCGCCAGTGGAACACGGATAACCCGGGTCAGACCTATGAAAAGGTCAAGGTCATAGCTGAGAGAGGAGGACTGCTCCGCGTCTACGCCCATCCAGGCTATCCTATCAATGACGCAAGCATCCTGCACTGGATCGATGATGCCAAGACGAACTATTCCTTGGAGAACTGGAAGGCCACGGACGGGGAGGCGGCCAGCTACACCTATGGGCGCTGGACCACGGACGTCCTGTGCAACGAAGGTTTGAGCGACGATGACACCATGGTCTTTGACGTCAGTCGCCAGGACCCGAAGGCCGCTGGCTATTGGCTGGTGCCTGTCACTGTCGCCATCGACATCGGCGGCATGGACATCAAGCGGGTGGAAGTGGTGGAGGGAGGCCGCACCTACAGCTCGGACGGGGCGGGCGAGTTCGCCCTGAGCGACCTGGGCGGCGAGCGGGTCATGGACCTAGGCTATGACATCCGAGGCCAGACCCTCTACGTCTCCCATTTCTGGAACTCCTCCGCGCAATTGCGGGTGGTTTTCAACTATACCAATCCCATAATCGACGGGACGCCAAAGGAGGAGGGCGAGATCGGAGTGACCTATGACTTCAACGCCACCGCTACCCCGGCCAGCACGGGGAGCAACAGCTGGACCTTGGACAACAGCAGTGCGACATGGCTCAGTATGGTTTCCAATACCCAGACCTCATGCGGATTGAGCGGCACCCCGACCGCACCAGGCAACTACTCGGTATACCTGAGCGTGCATGATGGGGACAGCGTTTCCACCATGAGCTGGACCGTCTCCGTGCCTGAGAAGATACAGGCCATCATCCTCACAACCCCCAAAACCCAGGTGCTGGAACGGAACGGATATTCCTATCAAGCGGTGTGCGACCAGAAAGTCGACACTTGGACCCTTAGTAGTAACGCGAGTTGGCTGGCACTTTCGAGCGCCGGTCATCTATCCGGGACGCCTGAAAAGGCCGATGTCGGCCACGCATACGATGTCAGTATCACGGTGAAGAACCGCAATGGCACATCGTACCAGAACTTCACGGTGCAGGTCATTAACCTTCAACCCCAGATAACCACCGTTCCGGCCTTCCAGATCAAGTTCGGAGAGAGCTACGGATATCTTCCGGCAACGAACGAGGACGCCTTTGGGGTGCTATGGACCGGGCTCATCACCAATGCCTCATTCCCTTACCAGTTCGATGGGGCCAGCGGGGAAGTGACCTTCCTTGCCACCATCGCCGGGACCTTTGTTTTCCAGCTGACAGTCTCCGACCAGACGGGAACGGCAAACCAGACCGCGGTGCAGGATTGGACCGTCACCGTGCTCCCGGCACCGACACCGAAGATCGTCGGGGTTCCAGTGCTGGTCGCGGTGGAGGACGAACCCTATTCTTGCGGCTTCTCGAGCGACCAGACCCTCGACTCCTGGAACCTGGAGACGGATGCCGATTGGCTCAGCATCAGCTCGGAAGGGACGGTCTTCGGAACTCCCTCCAACCTCAATTCCAACCGGGCATATTTCGCTCACGTCACTGGCACGAACGCGAACGGTTCCAGTGACATAAATTACACCATCGGCGTGATCAATGTAGCCCCGTCCTTCATCACGGTCCCGCCTTTGATAGGGGAGGTCGCCTCCCCTTACGGCTATACGGCGATGATTGACGACCAGGACGGCGGGTTCTTCGTCATCATGACCACGAATCTCAGTTGCCAATATCATTTCGACGCGTCCAATGGCACGGTGTGGTTCACCCCCAACCTGCCGGGGGATTTCTGGATCAGCATCCTCGCCGATGATGGCTCGGGTTCCTCCAATTCCTCGGCCACGCAGGGCTGGATCGTACATGTGCCAGTGCCTCCAGTGATCGACTTCACTCCGCCGGAGACGGTCCGTGATGTCAACGGAACGGCCATGGGAGGCTGGTATGCTGCCTCAGTCACGGTGGCACTCACCGCCTGGGACGATGTCACCGGCGTGAATCAGACACTCTATCGTCTGGATGGGGGAGAGTGGACCATCTATCTTGGACCGATAATGATCGATACCGAGGGGGACCACTCCCTGGAATACCGCTCCGTAGACATGGCCGGGAACTATGAGGTGACGGTCGCTATGGATGTGCCGATAGACCTGGGGGCGCCCAATACCCAGTTGGAGAGCGTCCTGGGCGATTCGGGTGATAACGGATGGTACCGCAGCCAGGTCGACGTGGTGCTGAACGCCTCGGACGAATGGAGCGGCCTGGACAAGACATATGTCCAGCTGGACGATGGGCAATGGGTCGAAAGCTCGTCCATTGAAAGTATAGCGACCGAGGGAGTGCATGAGCTGAACTATTACTCGATCGACCGGGCCGGAAACGTCGAGGAGGTGCGATCCCTGACCATCAAGGTCGACACCATAGACCCAATATCCTCATTGGTACTGGCCGGGCAAAGCCCCTCAATGGGTTACTACAACGGATCGGTCAATGTGAACGTCACCTCATTGGACGAGGGAAGCAAGATCGCCACCATCTACCTCAATGTGGATGCAGGGGGTTGGATACCATATTACGGTGGATTCCAGCTCGCCACCGAAGGCGCGCACTCGATCGACCATTACAGCGTCGATATGGCAGGGAATGTCGGGAACACCGGAAGCAGTTCGTTCGTGATCGACATGACCGCGCCGGTCACGAACGCCCAGATCGGCGGTGAGGAGGGCAATAATGGTTGGTATGTCGGTGTGGTGACCGTGACTGTGAACGCCGAGGATGCGACCAGCGGGGTATGGTGGAGCAGCTACCGCCTGGACCAGGAACAATGGGCGGAGGTGGACGGCGAGATAGCCGTGGCCTTGGAAGGGGAGCACTTATTCCAGTACCGTTCGCTCGACCGGTCCTCTAACCAGGAGGAGACGAATACGCTGAGCTTCAAGATCGACGCCTCCGCGCCAACCATCTCCCTCGGTATCGAGGAGGGTGCTGTCCTCACCTCTACTTCGATGTCACTGAACTGGACATCTTCCGATTTGATCAGCGGTGTTGACCACTACGCGGTCATTGTCGACGGTGGGACGCCTTTGCTCTGTGAGGAGGCTGGGTGCGAACTGGAGGGACTGGCTGTGGGAGATCATACGGTCGAGGTAAAGTCATATGACATGGCGGGCAATGTTGCATCCGACAGCGTCACCATCAAGGTCGATACCAGTCCGTTCAGTCCGTCCAGCTCGTCAGGGATGATGATCTGGATCGGGCTTGCGGTGGGTGCGACGGCCATCGTGCTGATCGGGGCGGTGCTATATCTGAGGAAGAAGAGGTGAATCGGCCAAGGGTCGCCCTGATCGGCTCATAGCAATGCCGCTATCTCCGCCCCGGCCACTTGGACACCTTGTAGTCCAGCCTTAGGTAGTTCGACCTTGGTCCCGATGTTCTCCAAGACGGCCTTCTTTAACAGTTCGGGCGTGGTCTGAGGGAACTGCATCTTCTTACCTGCCCCCAGCCTCTCGTTCCTACCTGCGACGATGATCTGCTGCTCGAAGTGGCGCTGCAATGGGAAATAGAGGAAAGGTTTCTGCAAGGCCATGAACTCCAGGGTGGTGGTGGAACCTCCGGAGCATATCCCTATGTCACACGCGGCCATCAACCTGTAGAGATTTGGCACGTAACCTTTGGCCCAGACTCCTTCGGGTAATTTGGATTGGTCAGGGTCGAGATTGGGCCCACCGACCAATACCATCGTCGCTTCAGGCAATTCACCACGGATCGAAGGGAACGCCTTGATACAGAGCTCGAGCAAAGGCCTTCCCACATTGGTCCCGCCTATGGTTACCAGAATTAATGGCCCTTGGCCCAGCCCATATTCCTTTCGAAGAGCGCCTTTATCCGGCAGTGCCTTGGGGTCGAAAGTCACGGGATACCCGGTGAACTTCACGAAGTCCTGGCCGACCAGGTCCTGGGCGTTAGGCATCAAAAAGCCCATTTTCTGGTTGGGGATGTCCTCCCTCTCACACAATAACATATATGAGCCGACATCATGGAATTTGGTGATGCCCTTCAACCAGAGATTGTTTATCACTCTTTTAACAATCTTAGCCTTGAGCCCATTGGTCGGACCCCAATAACCAAAGTAGTCGGACATGAAGGCGCTTTTACAACATTGTAACGGACGGTGCTTGTAAAGGACGGTTATGACTTCGTAGGCCTCATCATGGGCGACGACATCATAGCTTCCTTCCTTGGCGATATTCCAGATCAACTTGCCATTCTTATCTAACGATCTAGCCAAATCAGAGGCCGGTTCGCTCAGGTCCGCCACGTAATCCTTGGAGGAGGCTTGGATGGAATCGGTCCCTTGGTCGAATGAATCGGATTGGGGGAGTACCGTCTCCCCCTCCAATCTCAACACCCTCCGGGCGGGGTCCCCCGCCATCCAATGCACCTCGGTGCCAGGGCGCAATCTTCTGATCTCCCTAGCAATCGCCATGTCTCTTTCGACGTGCCCCAAACCGACCGAACCCGAGACGTATAGTACCTTGCCCACCACATCACCTCCTTCATTCATTAGGCGTTGGTTTTATAATTCTTTTTAAAATGTCATTTTTCTAAAGTTAATTATTACATTATCCAAAAATTGGATGACCTCATTTCAAACTTGTTCGACCATCTATCGCAATGTTATTTGAATTTCGCAGACCATGTTTTATGGGAACATGGTTGGAAATCCTATCTTGCCCTACCCGAATAGACCTGATGACGACTATATGGACCTGCTATGGGAATGGTGGATAACTTCCACCCAAGCGTTGGTCGACACGATAGGCTCAGAGGCGGCCATGAAGGCGCTGAGGCCTTATTATCTGAACGCTAATACCGCCGCCATCCATATCTTAAGTGAATACGCCTCCCATTTTCGGGAGGACCCGTTCATTGTTGGGAGATTATACCAATTCGGGAGTGAGACCTGGTTGGGGGGGTCTTGGGATTTGTGGGCCACCCCTTCTGGATATGTGGCTGAGGCGAGAGGGTGTAAGACTCGAGGTCAATGCCAAGAGCTTTGTCAACTGGTGTGTCATGAGATCGTTCCTGAAACCGTTATCGTTAAGGGTTTGTTCAAAGGTGATGACCATTGCCTCATCGCCCTAGCAAACTGTGACTGGGAGGAATCGCTGAGATCCTCCCAACTCCTACAACCACTTAAGTTCAGTAAGGAGGAGATGATGGCGTTCAGGATGCAATATGTCGGCGAATCTTGGGTCTTCACCACCCGCGCCTTCATCGACACCATGGGCACTAAGGTCGCCCTCGAAAAGCTCCGAATGTATATGCGCCATTCTGGCTTGCATTACGGCATCAAGTTGGCGGAGGACTCCGAGAATGTCCCCCGGGGATTGAAATTCTTAGGCGAGGTCGTCGGCTCCATAAACGATCACCATATGAGAAAAGGGAGAAGGACAACGTCTGATTCGGAGATCGAAGAGGTTGTCGAGGAATGCCCATTCTCCCAAGCCCCACCCGAGGTCTGCATCCAATATGAGGCATTCTTCAGGGGAGTATGCGAGGCGATCGACCCTGAGGTCGAATTCATTTACGACCGTATGATGAGCGATGGTGACCGAACCTGTCACTGGACCATGAGGAGGAAAAGAAGGTCTGCAGACCACCAGACCTCGATTGAGGCATCGGATGATGAGGAGATGGTGAAAAAATTAAAATGGCGATTGACCAACGGGGAGATAGGGATCGAAGAATACCGCTCGTTGCTCGCTATGCTTAAAGAGCGTTGACCAAGACCGGACCGGCATGGGGTCGGTTGGTCCATCCTCCGGAACCTAGGTCTTGATGATCGGAAGGACCCTGCCGCAGACCGGGCAGGACCTCAAGTTGATTGGAATGAACGAACCGCAACCAGGACACCGTCTTATGGCATCCCTCCTGCATTTCTCGCAGCCAGCGCCATCCGATGGCAGCCTGGAACCACACTGGGTGCAGAAGGTGTCCCTCTCCTCGGTAACGGGCACTGGTCGGGCCGGTGGCGGCGCGGGGGTTGGACGGACCGGTTCGACAGGTGGGCTTTCCACGACGGCGACAGCGGCCTTGGCCTTCATTGCTGCCTTTATCTTAGCCAGCTCATCCGTTGACTCGTCCACCGTCCCGGCGAACTCCTGGATCAAGGCCTGCACCTGCCTGATGCGCCGTTCCTCCTCAGGACTTACCTTCCTTCCACCGAACAGATCCATGGTCCCATTCCGCTTGCCAACGCCATAGCGTCATCGAACCCGAGACCCTTGGCGATGGTCACCATCAAATCATTCCATTCGATATTTAAGACCATCAGCGCTGTTCTGGGATGGGGCCTTCGCCAGACTTCCGGCACCAGAAACGCCATGTTTGAGGAGGGTCCTGCCCAAGCCCTCTATTCGACAATTTATTTATCCTCACCAGGCCCTGCTAGCCATCATGCCGGTCGCTATTTTCGGGGACAGGTCCTGCGGGAAGACCATCTTCCTCAGCCTATTGTACGAGTCGCAGATCCGTTACACCAACTCCAAGGAGAACGTCGGTTCTGGGGAGTTCCGCTTCACCACCGATCCCTCGTTCACGAGCATCTTCGGGAACATCCGCACCAACCTCACCAAGGGGCAATGGGCCGATGCCACGTTGAAAGGCAACCTGGGCAAGTACAAGTTCAAGTACGGTTACCGACGGATGATATCGGTCGGTTCGGAGGCGTCGTCCCGCTTCGACATCATGGACTTCACCGTGTACGACATCGCCGGTGAGGACCTGGACATATTGCGTTCTCTGGAACAGTACCGCGAATCCATAGCGACCGGCACCTACAAGGGCGAGTTCGACTTCAGTGCGCTCAGCACCTCGTTCCAGGAGCTGCTCAAATGCAACGTGCTG